>NZ_JAPEHY010000037.1:0-51876 GCF_028823715.1 Shewanella sp. K8 | reverse complement strand
ATGGGCACTCTTCGGGCTGAGCCCCGACTTGACGATCACCACCTCCATAGGAGGTAGTTTTGGGGTGACAATAAAAAAACCGCCCTGAGGCGGTTTTTTGCAAGCTGAGTCTATTACAGACCTGCGTCGGCGCGCAGAGCTTCAGCCTTGTTGGTTTGCTCCCATGGGAACTCATCACGGCCGAAGTGACCGTAAGCGGCGGTGCCTTGATAGATGGGACGCGCCAGATCCAGCATCTCGGTCAGGCCGTATGGGCGCAGATCGAAGTGCTGACGAACCAATTGGATCAGCAGCTCTTGCGAGACTTTGCCGGTACCGAAGGTTTCCACACTGATGGAAGTCGGTTCGGCCACACCAATGGCGTAAGACACCTGGATTTCACAGCGATCCGCCAGACCGGCAGCCACTATGTTCTTGGCAACGTAACGGGCAGCGTAAGCGGCGCTACGGTCAACCTTGGATGGGTCTTTACCTGAGAAGGCGCCACCACCGTGACGGGCCATGCCGCCGTAGGTATCAACGATGATCTTGCGACCGGTCAAACCACAGTCACCCATGGGACCACCGATAACGAAACGGCCGGTTGGGTTGATGAAGTACTTGGTGTCCTTATTCAGCCACTGGGCAGGCAATACCGGCTTGATGATGGTTTCCATCACGCCTTCCACCAGATCCGCCTGACTGACGCTACCGCAATGCTGGGTAGAAAGTACCACGGCATCGATACCGACAATCTTGTTGTCTTCGTAGGCGAAAGTCACCTGAGACTTGGCATCGGGACGCAGCCAAGGCAGAGCACCGCTCTTGCGTACTTCTGACTGGCGCTTAACCAACTGGTGAGCATAAGTGATAGGAGCCGGCATCAGCACGTCAGTCTCATTGCTGGCGTAACCGAACATCAGACCCTGGTCACCGGCACCCTGTTCTTTGGGATCGGCACGGTCCACACCCTGGTTGATATCGGGGGACTGCTTACCGATGGCGTTCAGTACCGCACAGCTGTCGGCATCGAAGCCCATATCTGAGTGGGTATAACCTATTTCGCGAACGGTTTTACGGGTCAGTTCTTCAATATCGACCCAGGCAGAGGTGGTGACTTCACCGGCTACCAGTACCATACCTGTCTTGACCAGGGTTTCACAGGCTACACGGGCCTTGGGATCCTGAGCCAGAATCGCGTCGAGTACCGCATCAGAAATCTGATCGGCGATTTTATCTGGATGTCCTTCTGAGACCGACTCAGAGGTAAACAAGTGTTTTGCCATAATTCGGAAAATCTCGTCTGTGGAATTCAAACGTGTAGAAGCATCTACATCTAGACGGCCATTTTAGTAGAATTCGACTTGGATGACACCCCTTGTCGCAAATATTTGTGCGCCATGGCGCAGGAATCGGCTCAAATGACTCAAATCTTTTTTTACTGTTTTCAGCTATTTTGCTGAAATTTATCAGATTCATCTGTATCTGAATCTAGACTTTTCCTCTGGCAATTCAGCCTTGGCATTTGCGTTGAAAGCGATCAGCGGACAGGCAAGTTGACAGCTTTGTGAGCGGCAGGCTTCGCAAATGAGGCGCAAATGTAAACACAAAGCAAAGCCTGGGCTGCTTTTGGCGCCGTGGGTGGGCGAATTTTATTTGCGTCCTTCTGCCCGGTAGGGGAAAATATGGCTCCATTTTGCCCAAGACCTCTAAGATCAAGCAGGAGAGAGCATGTCTTCCCGTAAAGAACTCGCTAACGCTATCCGTGTTTTAAGTATGGACGCTGTCCAAA
The DNA here is from genome assembly GCF_028823715.1 of Shewanella sp. K8. NCBI lineage: Bacteria > Pseudomonadati > Pseudomonadota > Gammaproteobacteria > Alteromonadales > Shewanellaceae > Shewanella > Shewanella sp. K8. Next base: position 50,105 of record NZ_JAPEHY010000037.1, on the reverse strand, counting down.
AGGCCAATTCCGGCCACCCCGGTGCTCCCATGGGGATGGCAGATATCGCCGAAGTCCTGTGGCGGGATCACCTCAAACACAACCCTGTGAACCCTCAATGGGCTGACCGCGACCGCTTTGTGCTGTCAAACGGCCATGGTTCCATGCTGCATTACTCACTGCTGCATCTGGCGGGTTATGATCTGGGCATTGAAGATCTCAAGCAGTTCCGGCAACTGCACTCACGTACTCCGGGCCACCCTGAATATGGTTATGCTCCCGGCATCGAAACCACCACAGGGCCTCTGGGCCAAGGCATCACCAATGCCGTAGGTATGGCGATTGCGGAAAAGACTCTGGCGGCTCAGTTTAACCGTGACGGTCACGATGTTGTCGATCACCATACTTATGTCTTCATGGGTGACGGCTGTCTGATGGAAGGTATCTCCCACGAAGCCTGCTCTCTGGCCGGTACTCTGGGTCTTGGCAAACTGATCGCCTTCTGGGACGACAACGGTATCTCCATCGACGGTCATGTTGAAGGCTGGTTCAGTGATGATACCCCCAAGCGCTTTGAAGCCTACGGCTGGCACGTGGTTGCCGGTGTCGACGGTCACGATCCGCAAGCTATCAACGCTGCCATCGACGCCGCCAAGGCCGATCCGCGTCCATCGCTGATCTGCTGCAAGACCATCATAGGTTACGGTTCTCCCAACAAGTCAGGTTCTCACGACTGCCACGGTGCGCCGCTGGGTGATGCTGAAATCGCCGCCGCCCGTGAATTCCTGGGCTGGAAGCACGACCCATTCGTGATCCCATCTGAAATCTATGCCGCCTGGGATGCCAAGGAAGCCGGTAAGGCCGCTGAAAACAGCTGGAACGACAAGTTCGCCGCCTATGAAGCCGCTCACCCTGCGATGGCCGCCGAGCTCAAGCGTCGCCTCAACGGTGAACTGCCAGCCAACTTTGACGCCGATGCCAAAGCCTATATAGAGCAGCTGCAGGCCAATCCTGCCAATATCGCTTCCCGTAAAGCCTCGCAAAATGCCCTGGAAGCCTTCGGTAAAATGCTGCCGGAATTCTTAGGGGGAAGTGCCGACCTGGCGCCTTCCAACCTGACCATGTACTCAGGTTCCAAGCCTATTTCGGCCGAAGAGGCCAGTGGCAACTACCTGCACTATGGTGTGCGTGAGTTTGGTATGACCGCCATCATCAACGGTATTGCCCTGCACGGCGGGTTTGTACCTTACGGCGCCACCTTCCTGATGTTTATGGAATACGCCCGTAACGCCATGCGCATGGCTGCGCTGATGAAGGTGCAGAACATTCAGGTCTATACACACGATTCCATCGGTCTGGGTGAAGACGGCCCGACTCACCAACCGGTTGAGCAGATTGCCTCGTTGCGTATGACTCCCAACATGAGCACCTGGCGCCCATGTGACCAGGTAGAATCTGCCATTGCCTGGAAGTACGCCATAGAGCGCAAAGACGGCCCAACTTCACTTATCTTCTCGCGTCAGAACCTGACCCAGATGCCACGCAGCGCCGAGCAACTGAGCGATGTGGCCAAGGGCGGTTATGTGCTGGTGGATTGCGAAGGCGCGCCTGAGCTGATCATCATTGCCACCGGCAGCGAAGTTGAGTTGGCGGTTAAGGCACAGGCTGAGCTGGCTGCTACTGGCGCCAAGGTGCGTGTGGTTTCTATGCCATCTACCGACGTATTTGACCAACAGGACGCGGCTTATAAAGAAGCCGTACTGCCAGCCAATGTCACAAAACGACTGGCAGTGGAAGCGGGCATAGCCGATTACTGGTATAAATATGTGGGCCTGAACGGTCGCATTATTGGCATGACCAGCTTCGGTGAGTCAGCGCCTGCCAATCAGTTGTTTGAGATGTTCGGTTTCACTGTAGATAAAGTGGTTGAAGCCGGTAAGGCTCTGCTCGCCTGAGCCGCGCCTGCCTGATTGGAAATGACTGTGCGGCAACCAGGCAATGGAATGCCGCACAGGAAGTGCAACGGCCTGTCAGGAAGACAGGCCGTTACCCAATCAGCATCCCTCATTAGAGGAACAGGATCTCCATGATCAGAGTCGCAATCAATGGTTATGGCCGCATCGGCCGCTCAATTCTCCGTGCCTTATACGAATCGGGTAAAAGGCAGCAAATTCAGATCGTTGCCATCAATGAACTGGCCAAGCCCGAGGCCATAGTCCACCTCACCAACTATGACACCACCCATGGTCGCTTCCATAGCCGCGCGAGTCTTGCAGACGGCATGATGCAACTGGGGGACGATAGCATCAGACTGTTGGCAGAGCCGGAGGCAGACAAACTGCCCTGGGGCGAGCTGGATATCGACTTGGTGTTCGAAGCCACAGGCGCCCTGTCTGATAGACAGAGCTGCGAGGCTCATATCCAGGCCGGTACCCGCCAGGTATTGATAAGTCATCCCTCTTCGGCGGATGTTGACGCCACCATAGTCTATGGTGTCAACCAGGAACTGTTGGCCGCCGAACACACTGTGGTGTCCAACGCATCCTGTACCACCAACTGTATTGTCCCTGTTATCGATGTGCTGGATCGGCACTTTGGGGTCAAGAGCGGCGCTATTACCACTATCCACTCGGCGATGAATGATCAACAGGTGATAGATGCCTATCACGACGATCTGCGCCGAACCCGCGCCGCCGGGCAATCGATCATTCCTGTCGACACTAAGCTGGCCCGCGGCATAGAGCGTATCCTGCCGCAGATGAAGGATAAGTTTGAGGCCATTTCAGTGCGGGTGCCCACTATTAATGTCACCGCCATAGATGTGTCTGTGACTCTCAATGACAGAGTGGATATTGCCAAGGTAAACCAGGTGCTGGAACAGGCGACCCATGGCCGGCTTGAGGGCATTCTGGGCTATACTGATGAGCCTCTGGTATCATGCGATTTTAATCATGATCCGCGTTCCAGCGTGGTCGACGGCACCCAGACCCGGGTCAGTGATGGCCAACTGGTGAAGCTGTTGCTTTGGTGCGACAACGAATGGGGCTTTGCCAACCGTATGTTGGATACGGCGCTGGCGATGATCAAGGCCCGCAGCGCCTGAGAGGCTGCAACAGATTATTCCAGGGTGGCAGGGAAGGCGCCGCCCTTAGTGAAACAGATTTGTTTTTGATTAAGAAGGAAGCGTAAAAATGGCAATTATCAAGATGTCAGAGCTGGATCTTCAGGGCAAGCGTGTGCTTATCCGTGAAGATCTCAACGTGCCTGTGGCCGATGGCGTGGTCACCAGCGACGCGCGTCTGCGGGCTTCGCTGCCCACTATCAAGTTGGCACTGGAAAAAGGGGCTGCCGTGATGGTGATGTCCCACCTGGGACGACCAACCGAAGGCGAATACAATGAGGAGTTTTCCCTCAAGCCTGTGGTGGATTATCTGGCCAAGGCGCTGAACTGCCCGGTACGTCTGGAAAAAGACTATCTGGATGGCGTCGAAGTTGCCCAAGGTGAAGTCGTGGTGTTTGAAAACGTCCGCTTCAACAAGGGTGAGAAGAAAAACGACGAGGCTCTTTCCAAGCAACTGGCAGCCCTGTGTGATGTCTATGTGATGGATGCCTTTGGTACCGCTCACCGCGCCCAGGCCTCGACTCATGGTGTCGGCATGTTTGCCCCGATAGCCTGCGCCGGCCCATTGCTGGCGGCTGAGCTGGATGCCCTGGGTAAGGCGATGGATAACCCGGCGCGTCCCTTGGTGGCGATTGTCGGTGGCTCCAAAGTGTCGACCAAGCTGACAGTGCTTGAATCTCTGTCCGGCATAGTGGATCAACTGGTAGTGGGTGGTGGTATCGCCAACACCTTTATTGCCGCCGCCGGCCATCCTGTGGGCAAGTCGCTCTATGAAGCTGACCTTATCGATGAAGCCAAGCGCCTGGTGGCCAATGCCCAGAGCCGTGGCGGCGATATCCCTGTGCCTACCGATGTGGTGGTTGGCAAGGAGTTCAGCCCTGCAGCCGTGGCTACCTTGAAGCCAGTGGCCGAGGTTGCCGACGATGAGATGATCTTCGACATAGGCCCGGATAGCGCCGAAGCCCTGGCAGCTATCTTGCAACAAGCCGGTACCATAGTCTGGAACGGCCCGGTTGGGGTATTCGAGTTCGACCAGTTCGGCGAAGGTACCAAGCGTATCGCCCAGGCGATCGCCGAGTCACCGGCCTTCTCCATCGCAGGTGGCGGTGATACTCTGGCCGCCGTGGACAAATATGGCATTGCCGACAAGGTGTCATACATCTCTACCGGTGGCGGTGCCTTCCTCGAGTTCCTCGAAGGTAAAGAGTTGCCGGCTGTGGCCATGCTCAAGGCCCGCGGTAACTGAGCAAAATCAAAAGAATTATAAAGAAACCGCTCCCGGCTTTGCCGGGAGCATCAAGTTAAATCCAAGCGATAGCGACCTCGGTGAAGCAATTCACCCTATTATTGGAGTAAAAAAATGGCCCTTATTTCCCTACGCCAACTGCTGGACCACGCCGCCGAACATGGATACGGCGTCCCGGCGTTCAACGTTAACAACCTGGAGCAGATGCGAGCCATCATGCAGGCCGCCGAAGCCACTGACAGCCCTGTGATTGTGCAGGCTTCAGCCGGTGCCCGTAAGTATGCCCGTCCTCAGTTCCTCAAGTATCTGATGGCGGCTGCCCTCGAGCAGTATCCGGATATCCCTGTGTGTATTCACCAGGACCACGGTACTCACCCTGACGTGTGTCAGCGTTCCATCCAGCTCGGCATGAGCTCTGTGATGATGGACGGTTCCTTGATGTCTGACGGCAAGACTCCTGCCTCTTATGAGTACAACGTCGATGTTACCCGCAAGACAGTGGCCTTCGCCCACGCCTGTGGTGTTTCTGTTGAAGGTGAAATCGGCTGTCTGGGTAGTCTGGAAACCGGCATGGCCGGCGAAGAAGACGGTATCGGCGCCGAAGGTACCCTGAGCCACGAGCAGATGCTGACCAGCCCGGAAGAAGCCGCCCGCTTCGTGGCCGACACTCATGTGGATGCCCTGGCCATTGCCATAGGTACCAGCCACGGTGCTTACAAGTTCAGCCGCAAGCCTACCGGCGATGTGCTCCGTATCGACCGCATCAAAGAGATCCACGCCCGTATCCCCAACACTCATCTGGTAATGCACGGCTCTTCTTCTGTACCTCAGGAGTGGCTGCAGATCATCAACCAGTATGGTGGCGCCATCCCTGAAACTTACGGCGTGCCGCTGGAAGAGATTGTTGAAGGCATCAAGCACGGTGTACGTAAGGTTAACATCGACACAGATTTGCGCCTGGCATCTACCGGTGCGGTACGTAAGTTCCTGGCTGAAAACCCAGCTGAGTTTGACCCACGCAAATTCCTCAAGGCCTCCATGGAAGCCATGGCCGACATCTGTACCGTTCGCTACGAAGCCTTCGGTTGTGCCGGTATGGGCTCCAAGATCAAGCCGCTGTCGTTGCAGGCCATGTACAAGCGTTATCAAACCGGCGAACTGGATCCACAGATCAACCTGTAATCCCGTTCTCTGTATTGAAAGCCCGCATTCGCGGGCTTTTTTACGTCCCGTTTCCGGCGTTTAAAGCAGAGATAGCAGCAGCGCCGTCAGGTAGAGTCCAAGGCCAAAAACCGTATGGGCCAACAGACTTCTGCATCTGGCTGTCCAGGGGGCCGGGGTACGTCTGGCCGCAAGGCCGGCACCCAGTCCCGGCTGCAGAATAAGAAAGGGCGCCAATACACTGATAATGCCAAGCAGCAGCGCCGGCATGATCTTCGGTGCTTGCAGCCATTGCGAACCGCAGATCGCCAGCAAGATGGCGGCAAAGATGATGCCTATCAGATAATGCGCTCCCCAGCCAAGCCAGGCTTCGCCCTTGATGGCAGCCGAGGCGCCGATAGGGCTGTGGATCAGTTTTCCCTTGGGTAAATGACCTATCCAGCGACCGACCATGGGATAGCTCAGTGAGGGGATCCCCAACAGCATTTTTTGCGCCAAGGCCCAAATATCCATTACCAGAGTTGCACCGACACCTAAAAGCAGCGCATTGAGCCAAAAGGGAAATTCCTGCATCTATCTTACTCCTTGTCGTATTTTGTCCATCCGGGCTGGGCGGTTGTCGCCCCTGATGGATGATGATAATCTATCATTCAATAAATTAATTGAATGATTGTTTGGTGAAGAAAAAATGTCAAGCGACAATCTGACCGAGACACAGGGGCAGCAGCTCGATAGTCACTACCGGGAACTGGCGGATATTGCCAAGGTACTCTCTCATGGCCACAGGTTAAGGCTGCTGGAGCAGATAGCGCAGGGGGAATGGCCGGTCGAGCGTTTGGCCCAGCAGTGCGGTCTGACTCTGGCCAACTGCTCCCAACACCTGCAGCAACTGAAACGCGCAGGCATGGTGGACAGTCGCCGTGAAGGCAAACAGGTACTCTATTCTCTGGCCGATGGTCCCTTGTTGGTGCTGCTGCAGAGCCTGGCGCAGCTGGCCGATTTTCAGCGTTCCCGGGTTAATCAACTGGTGGCGCGCCATAAGCCGGAGCCGGGCAGCGGTGAAGGGGTTTCCCGGGAGGCGTTGTTGGCGCGGCTTGAAAGTGGTGATGTATTGCTGCTGGATGTGCGTCCCGAAGAGGAGTTTTTACTCGGCCATCTGCCGGGGGCTCTCAACCTGCCATTGCCTCTGTTGGAAGCGGAACTGGCACGTCTGCCCAAGCACACAGAGATAGTGGCCTATTGCCGAGGCCCTTATTGCGCCCTGTCGGATGAGGCGGTGGCCTTGCTGCAGGCACAGGGCTTTAATGCCAAGCGACTCAATGCCGGTTTCCCCGACTGGAAGGCGGCCGGCTTGGTGGTGGAAGTCTGACTTGGACAGCTGAACCTATCACAAAACGCCTTTTATCAGCTTGGCCAGGCTGGCTATCGATTGCTCCAACTTTGGCCCACCAGGCAGTGAGGCATTGATGCGAAAACAGTGGCTGAACTCCCGGTGCGCCGAGAACATCTGTCCCGGCGCCAGGCTTATTCCTTGCGAGAGCGCCTGGCGATAGAGCTCTGTGGTGTCCCGCCCCTCGGGTAACTCTACCCAGAGAAAATAGCCGCCATCGCCATAATGCACTCTGACACTGTCGGGTAAGCGGTTCTTCAATGCCTGCCAGGTGGCGAATTTTCGTTGCTCCAGGGTGCGCCTCAATTGTCGCAGGTGGGTCTCATAACTGCGGGTCGACAGGTAGTGGGCCAGCGCCAATTGCACCGGGGTGCTGGTGGCCAGGGTGCTCATCAGTTGCAGTTTTTGAATACTGAGCGCCATCTTGCCGGCGGCCACCCAACCGACGCGAAAACCGCCCACCAGAGACTTGGAGAAGGAGCCGCAGTGCAGGGTTCTGTTGTCCGGGTCGAAGGCCTTGGCCGGCAGGGGCTTCTCCTTGCCGAAATAGAGTTCACTGTAGACATCGTCTTCAATCAAAAAGCAGTCGTGTTCCTGCAAGAGTTTCAGCAAACGACGCTTCTTGTCATCGCTCATACTGCAGCCCAAGGGATTTTGAAAGTTGGTCATCAACCAGCAGGCCTTGACCCTGTGAGTTTGCAGCGCCTGGGCCAGAGACTGTAGATCTATCCCTTCCTGGGGATGGGTGCGGATGGCGAGCGCCTTGAGACCGAGGCGCTCCAGCGACTGCAGGGCGCCGTAAAAGGCGGGGTTTTCTATCACCACCCAATCCCCGGGACGGGTAACCGCCTGCAGGCTCAGGTTTAATGCCTCCAGTGCCCCCGCGGTGATCACTATTTCATCCGGCGAGATGCTCATTCCCTGCGCCGCGTAGCGTTGGGCTAAGATATGCCTGAGCGCCGGGTTCCCGGGAGGCAGATTGTCCAGAGCGCTGGCGGAATCCAGGGGCTTGGCGCTTGAAATCAAGGCCCGGTTCAACTGTTTGTGGGGCGACAGCCCGGGATCCGGATAGGCGGAGCCAAACCCCGTGATCCCCGGATCGCGACTGGCCTGCAACACCTCAAAGATAAAGGCGTTGATATCCACCGACTCGGCGCGGGTCACAGCACTGGACTGATGCAGACCTTGGGGCTTGGGGGCAGCCACTTTCGGGGCGACAAAGTAACCTGAACGGGGGCGGGAAACTATCCAGCCCTGGCTTTCCAACACCTGATAGGCATGCATCACTGTCATCAAACTCATCTGGCTCTGCTGAGTCTGCTCCCTGAGTGAAGGTAAGCGGTCACCCACCTGCCAGACACCGCTTTGTATCTGTTGCCTCAATTGCTGGATAAGGGTTTCATATTTGGCCATGGTTTACTCTGCTTTATTGCCTGCACCCAGCATAACAATTATTCAATCTGTTATATATAAAATCTTATTTTCTGTATCTATTATAGTTTTGTCTCAGTCCTTAAGATGCCAGCCAGGTTTATTGACCCTTTGAGGTGGTTCATGTTTGGACTGGATGCACTCGAAATGGCACGCATACAGTTTGCCTTCACAGTTTCTTTTCACATTATCTTCCCGGCCATCACCATTGGCCTGGCAAGTTATCTCGCGGTACTGGAAGGGCTTTGGCTCAAAAAGCGTAATCCGGTATACAAGCAGCTGTATCATTTTTGGTCCAAGGTATTTGCGGTCAACTTTGGTATGGGGGTGGTTTCCGGCTTGGTGATGGCTTACCAGTTCGGCACCAACTGGAGCGGCTTTTCCGAGTTTGCCGGCAGTATTACCGGCCCTCTGCTGACCTATGAAGTGTTGACCGCCTTCTTCCTCGAAGCCGGATTTCTGGGGGTGATGTTGTTTGGCTGGAAAAAAGTCGGCGATCAGCTGCACTTCTTCTCCACCTGCATGGTCGCCCTCGGCACCATAATGTCCATGTTCTGGATCTTGGCCTCCAACAGCTGGATGCACACGCCCCAGGGCTTTGTCATTGAAGCCGGTCAAGTGGTACCGACAGACTGGTTGGCGGTTATCTTCAACCCTTCCTTTATTCCGCGTCTTTCGCATATGGCGGTGGCTGCCTTTATCTGCTGCGCCTTGATGGTGGCGGCATCGGGCGCCTGGCACCTGCTTAAAGGCAACGACAACCCGGCGGTGCGCAAGATGTTCTCCATGGCGCTGTGGATGATCCTCGCCTGTGCACCTTTGCAGGCCTTGCTTGGGGATATTCACGGGCTCAATACCCTGGAGCATCAGCCGGCCAAAGTCGCCGCCATGGAAGGGCACTGGGACAACAGCTCGGGGGAGCCGACACCGCTGATCCTGTTTGGCTGGCCCAATATGGAGACAGAAACCACTGACTATGCCCTCAAGATCCCGGCGCTGGCCAGTTTGATCCTGATGCACGACAGCCAGGCCCAGGTGCCAGCGCTGAAGGAGTTTGCCGTGGAAGACAGGCCCAATGTCCCTATCGTCTTCTGGTCATTTCGGGTCATGGTCGGACTGGGCATGCTGATGCTGCTGCTCGGTGTCGTCAGCCTTTGGCTCAGACGCAGTGGTGGCCTGTACCAGAGCCGCTGGTTTCTGCGCTTCAGTCTGTTCATGGGACCATCGGGACTCATAGCGCTGTTGGCCGGTTGGATAACCACGGAAGTGGGGCGGCAACCCTGGATCATTCACGGGGTAATGCGCACCCGGGATGCGGTCTCCGCCCATGGCGAGCTGCATATGAGCCTGAGCCTGCTGGGGTTCTTTGTGGTCTACAGCCTGGTGTTTGGTTTGGGGTATCTCTATCTGCTCAATCTTATCCGTCAGGGGCCCAAGGTCGAGGAAGTCTTATCCGAAAGCCCTGCGTTGGTCGGGCGAATTTCACTGTTTCACAGCGACGAGCTGCATAAGGAGAGCTGAGTATGGGCATTGATCTGGCTGTTATCTGGTTTGTGATTATTATTTTCGCCACCTTGATGTACATAGTCATGGATGGTTTCGACCTGGGAGTGGGGATACTGCTGCCCTTGGTTGGAGACAGGCATGACAAAGATATCATGGTGAACTCAGTGGCACCTGTGTGGGACGGCAATGAAACCTGGCTGGTACTGGGCGGGGCTGCGCTGTTCGGCGCCTTTCCGCTGGCTTATGCGGTGATTATCGATGCCTTGGCGATTCCGCTGACCTTTATGCTGGTGGCGCTTATCTTTCGAGGCTTGGCGTTTGAGTTTCGCTTCAAGGCGTTTGAAGGCCACAGAAAAGCCTGGGACAGGGCATTTGCCATCGGCTCTGTGGCAGCGACCTTCTTCCAGGGGGTGGTGCTGGGGGCTGTGATATCCGGTTTCCCTGTCATAGATCGCAGCTTTGCCGGCTCGCAGCTCGACTGGTTGGCGCCTTTCCCGCTTTTATGCGGTGTCGGGCTGGTGGTCGCTTACGGACTCCTTGGCAGCAGCTGGCTAATCATGAAGACCCAGGGGCATCTGCAGCAACAGATGTTTCTGCTGAGCCGCTCTTTGCTCATAGGCTTGCTGGTGGCAATAGTGCTGGTCAGTATCTGGACGCCTTTGGCACATCCCCAAATCGCCGAGCGTTGGTTTTCACTGCCGAACCTGATTTTCCTCTCACCCGTGCCTTTATTGACGGCACTACTGGGATGGAATCTGTACCTGGGCCTGCAAAGGCAAGATACTTACCAACCCTTTGTGATGACGCTGCTCTTGGTGTTACTGGGGTTCTGCGGTCTTGGGATCAGCATCTGGCCCTATATTATTCCACCGGGTATCAGCATCTGGCAGGCTTCGGCACCACCCCAGAGCCAAGGCTTCATGTTGGTGGGGGCTCTGTTTATTATCCCCATTATTCTGGTTTATACCTGCTGGACCTATTATGTGTTCCGCGGCAAGGTGAGCGCCGATGAAGCCTATCATTGACGCTTTGAGGGGCCGGGCCATCCGGCTGCTGGCCCCGGCTAAGAATTGGCTCGATAGCCGTCCAGGCTGTTGGATGCTGCTGCTTTGGTGCTTGAGTGTTCTTTCTTTGCTGAGTGTCTCTTCGCTGTTGCGACTGCTGATGTCTGCGGCCGGGTTGAAGGCCTGATAGCCTTGTCTCTGTCAGACAAAACGGTTACCGGTGTCGGAAATCAGGTTTTTTCAGCTGCAAAATGCGAGCTGTTTCGTATTTTTCGCCATAGATGTTAAGATGGCGCCCGTTTTTTTAGGGGATTGCTTTGAACGGAGATGCACAAGAATGAAAAAACTGCTTAGCGCTGCAGCCATTCTGCTGGTCGCACCATTTGCTCACGCTGGGGCTGACTTTGTCGAAGGTGATAAAACATTTGCCGGTGAGGCGGAGTTGGGGGCAACCCTGACCACAGGTAACACTGAAACCTCTTCGGTGAAGGCTCGCCTGGCGATGAAACACGAACTGGGCAACTGGGAAAACCAGTACCTGCTCGAAGGTCTGTACAAGGAAGATTCTGAAGAAGTTACTGCCAAGCGTTATTTTGGTGGTGTTCAGGGCAACTACCGTCTGGATGAGCGCAGCTATCTGTTTGCCAACACCAGCTACGAAGCCGATCCCTTCACTGGTTACGATTACAAGTTCAACAGTGCGGCCGGTTACGGCTACCGTGTATTCCAGGGCAGCAAAAGCTTCCTGGATGCCGAGATAGGTCCTGGTTACCAGTATCAGCGTCTGGACAGTGAGCAAAGCGCCATTCTGGGCTATAACTCTGACGCCAGCTGGGTCGCTCACGGAGTGATCAACTATGAGCTTGAGATCAGCAAGACCTCCAAGTTCCGCCAGATGTTTATTGCCGATTATGGCGACAAGCTCGACGCCCGCTCCGAGACTTCGCTGACCGCCAACATCATCGGCGCCCTGGCAATGAAGTTTGCCGTGATTGTGCGTTATAACAGCGATCCGCTGGACGACAAAAAGAGCACTGACACTGAAACCAATATGACACTGCTGTATTCTTTCTAAAAAAGCCGTGACATAAAAAGTGTGAACCAGATAAAAGCGCCTGCGGGCGCTTTTGTGATCTATGGTGTTTTTTTACCAGTCTTTTTCAATTCTTCTGCTGCGGTCTGCCACTTAGAGCCGGGTCTTGCTCACTTAAATTGCAGAAATTTGCGTTTTATCAAGATTCGCTTTCCATTCTCTGTGCTAGGTTTTAGTTAATTTCCTACCAAGAGAAGAAAGAGATGAAGTTAATGCGTTTGCATGGGGGCTGCGCAGCCTTAGGGGGAATTTTGTCAGGACTGTTTTCGCCTGTGGTCCTGGCTAGCACGGAAGCCACAAATAACCTGAGTCTGACAGACTCAACCGTGGGGTATCTGGCTCTGACTCTGTTTGCCATCGCCTATTTACTGGTGATGGGGGAGGAGAAGCTGCACCTGAGAAAGTCCAAGCCTGTGTTGGTCGCTGCCGGTCTCATCTGGGGCATGATAGGTTATGTCTATACCCAGAATGGTATGTCGGAAGTGGCCGAAGCCGCCTTCAAACATAACCTGCTCGAATATGCCGAGTTGTTGCTGTTTTTGCTGGTGGCCATGACCTATATCAACGCCATGGAAGAACGTAAGTTGTTCGACGCCTTGCGTTGTTGGATGGTCAGCAAGGGCTTCAGTTTATACCAGATATTTTGGCTTACCGGTTTACTGGCCTTCTTTATTTCGCCCATCGCCGACAACCTGACCACTGCGCTGCTGATGTGCGCCGTGGTGATGAAAATGGGCGCCGATAATCGCCGTTTTATCACCCTGTCGTGCATCAACATAGTGGTGGCGGCCAACGCCGGTGGCGCCTTCAGCCCCTTTGGGGACATCACCACTCTGATGGTGTGGCAAAAGGGTATGGTGCACTTTTCCGAGTTCTTCAAGCTGTTCCTGCCATCACTGGTGAATTTCCTGGTGCCGGCGGTGATCATGAGCCTGTTTATTTCCAGGGAAAAATCTGATGCCCTGGTTGAAAAGGTTTACACCAAGACAGGCGCCAAGCGGATAGTGCTGCTGTTCCTGTTCACCATAGCCATGGCTGTGTGTACCCATTCACTGCTGGGTCTGCCGCCTGTGCTTGGCATGATGACAGGCCTTGGACTGCTGCAGTGTTTTGGCTTCTACCTGAGGAAGAATTTCCCCAAAGCGCTGGCAAGAGCGCAGGAGAAGGCGCGCCTGATGCAGGATGAAAAGCGTCTGGAGCAACTGGGTAACGTGGTGCCTTTCGATGTATTCAGCCGTATTGCCAGAGCCGAATGGGACACTTTGCTGTTCTTCTATGGTGTGGTGCTGTGTGTCGGCGGTTTGGGCTTTATGGGCTATTTGAGCATGGTATCCCATGCCATGTACACCCAGTGGGATCCCACCTATGCCAACGTCGCCATTGGGGTGCTGTCCTCTATCATAGACAACATTCCAGTGATGTTTGCCGTACTGACAATGAACCCGGATATGGCGTTGGGACAATGGCTGTTGGTAACCCTGACCGCCGGGGTTGGGGGGAGTTTGTTGTCCATCGGCAGTGCCGCCGGGGTGGCGCTGATGGGGCAGGCGAGAGGGGTATACACCTTTGGGGCTCACCTCAGGTGGACACCCGTGATCGCCCTGGGTTACGTAGCCAGCATTCTGGTGCACCTCTGGATTAACAGTTCTACATTCTAGATAAGAATGTATCATATTGTTAATTAACAAAATTTTAATTGTGGGAAAAGTCTGAGAGACGGTTCACGCTTCTTGTCAAAAGCCTAAAAACACCCATACAGATCACTCTGGATGGGTGTTTTTTTCCCTTATACTGCCGCCATTCATTTGCTGCTGAGCCACGCCATGCAGATAGGTTGCTATTGGTTTGATGCCGATACCGGCACGCTCAAACATACTGGATCCGGGATGAGCTGGACACTGTCTGAAACAGAGCAGTGTGTGCTGAATATTTTGTTGGCTCACAGGGGGCAGGTGGTATCCAGAATGCAACTGCTGCAGGAGGCCGCCATTCCCGCCAATCAAGGGCATTTATTGGAGCAGGCGGTGGCCAGGATCCGCCAATACCTGGGACCCGAGCACAGCGACCTCTTGGAATCCGTAGACAGGCAAGGTTTTTTGCTGCACAGCAAGACTCGAGGCCGCAGGCCCATCTCTTTGTCCCCCAAGGGACAAACGCCCTGGCGTCACTATTGTTGGATGTTACTGCTGAGCGCACTGGCATTGTTTTTTTTGTCATCCAGGGTTGGGCCACTGCGCTATCTGGAAACGCCGGATGAGGTGATTAAACTCGTACACCCTTCGGGCAGTACTACCTTTTTGCGTCTCTACGGCGACCCCAAGGCATTGGCCGCATTGAAAGATTTGACTCAAGGCATTGAAGACTGGCTGACACGCTGCCCCGATAGTTGGCGCACTATTTCCATCTCCCTCAGCGATGACAACAAGGTGTTGAGTATGGTGGTCAAGGGAGAAGGCGACCAAGGCGAGTACCTCAAGGCTTATAAGTTGACCATGGCCCAGATGAACGCCTGCGCCCCCGAATATACCTGGCTGAGGGAGGCACTGCGCTGTGACTGAATCGACTCTGCGGCGGCGGTTACGCCAAAACCGGATCTGGATACTGTTGCTGTTATTACTGCTCTTGTTTGCTGCCGGCATTCTCTGGGCCGATACCCTGATTTCCAAACGTCTTAGCCCTAATTTCAACTGTGAAGCGAGTTTGATCCGTCCCGGCATGGCTGTGGATCAGGCCAACACTGAAAAACTCAGGCTCAGGATAGCCACAGAAAATGGTCATGCCAGACTGCGGGTGAGCTATCGTCACGACTCTGAGCCTTGGGCCAGCATCGAACTGACAGGGAGCATCAAAGGGGTTGAGCCTGGCTCCCTGAGCTATTTGATAAGCCTGGAGCAGCGACAGGAAAAGCTGCAAGTGGATGAAGCAGAGTTGCCACCATATCTGCTGGCGATGCGGGACAGTATCAATAAGGCGTTGGCTCAGCCAGGCAAACTGGATCTCAGGCTGCATGTACTTGAGATGGATATTCTGGCCGACTATGCACTTATCCAGGTGACGCCTGGAGATCACCTCTGGGCCTGTCGTATGAGTGAGTTTGAGGAGGATAAGGCCCAAGAGCCGCTGCTCTCCCTGATCAGCGGCTTATTTGATGGGGCAGTTTTCGGGGGTTAGTTCGCACCTTCCCCTGTGGTGGGAGAGTAGAGTGTCAGCTCATTGCTGATCTCTGTGCCAAACACCTCTATGGCCACCTTATAACGGCTGACGGCACCGCTGGCGGCATTGGCATCCCAATCCAGCCCTGATGGACTGAAGCTGTAGCTGCCGGCACTGTCCAGAGCCTGTAGCGGTTCAGCGCACTCGGTCGCCGGATCGCAGCTGTAACCATAGGTCACATGCCAGCGTTTCCAGGCTTTGGGCTTGGTGGAAGCCTGCTCTTCTGCCGGATAACCAAAGTAGGTGATCCGGTACTTGGCGGCATTGGTGAGCGCCTTGCCTTCGGCGTTTTGCAGGGCAAAGGTGACCTGGCCTGAGTCGGGATCGAAGCTATTGAGGGCCAACTCAATACTGCTTGCCTCGGCAATATCCTGGCTGGGTTTCTCCACCGGCGGCGGGGTGATCTCGCCACCACCATTACTGTTGTCATCATCGCTGCCACAGCCTCCCAAGATCAGGGCCGAGCCGAGCAGCAGGCTCAGATAGCTGATTTTCATCGGATAATCCTCAGTTAAAGTGCCCGGTATGACAGGTGGTACATTCCATATCTGTCTTGACGCTGGCGGCCGGTCCCATGGTGCTGCTGGAGCCATGACAGCTCTGGCAACTCTGGGCTTCGGTGCTGGGTTTGCTCTCCGGCAGGGCGGCCAAGTCTTCGCCCTTGTGGGCTCGGTTCAGGAGCTCCACCAGATGATAGGCAATGGAGGCCGACAAACGATAGCAGCGTTCGCCTTTTTCGGAGAAGGTCTTGCCTGAGGCCTTGGACCAGTTACTGATGGAGGAGTGGCACAGCACGCTGTTGGCAACCGAGGACTTGACCACCAGGGCGGTCTTTTCGGCGGTGGAGCCAATACCGGCAACGAACTCATCGCTGGACAAAGGCAGTTCGGTATTCTCGTAGTAGCGGAACAGGGCGCCGATGACGGCGGCATTTTGGCCATTGATGTCATCGAGAATATTGACCAACATACCTACCGCATTGAGGTTACCGCAAAGCGTGCCCTGGCCGGTGACCCCGGCAAAACCATAACCGGCCAGCGCCGTTGGAATAGTGGCAAACTTATCGGCATCGACACTGGCGGACTGCGCCAGCATGGTCACAGTAGCGTGAAATACCTGATGCATACAGCCACCGCCGGTTTCATAAGCGAGTTTGGCGGTCGCCATGGGATCCAATGGGGCATATTTGAGTTTTTCCCCCAGTTCCAGGCGGTAGTTTCCTGACTCATCCGTGGCTGCAAAGGCACAAGTGGCCGTGAGGCCGGCTCCGGCTGCTGCGGCGCTAATTCCAATGATCTGGCCGAGGGCCTGACGTCTGTTAATGCTCATATTTATCACCCTTTGTTGTCTTTGTTTTTCCCGACCTGGTCGGTTGTCTTCAGCTTAGGGGGATGCCTGATGAAGGTTGTGATTCAGCGCGCATGAATCCTGAGTTGGCCGAAAACGGATTTTTGACATGCAAAGACGATTGACGGCTTGCATCTTGATACCCATTGAGGATTAGCATTTGATATGGGTCACTTTATTTGTTGCATTCATGTTGATTAATGGCGTCTTCATGGCTTTTTCCCTCAGTCTTCAGTGGCTTCAACCCTGGGTACTGGTTCACAAAATGCCACTTGCTTCCCTCTTGGTCGGCGCCTCGCCTGAGTTGGATCACTTTTTAAACTTTTTCCTGTGTCAGGGTTAAGAGGATCACAGTAGTGATTAGATTTCTTGCATAGACTCATAACCATATAAAACAGGAGGAATATAATGCAGATAGGCGACTGCTGGTTTGATGAAGCCAGCGGTGAGTTACAACACAGGGGCCGGGGGGATAGCTGGCATCTTCCCCGGGCGGAGTTACAGGTACTGAAACTCCTGCTCGCCAATCAGGGGCGTTTGGTTTCCCGTATCGAGTTGCGCGCCGGTGATGACAATCATCCCCCTTTGAGCGATTCGTCCGTAGCCCGTGCTGTCTGTATGTTGCGTGCCTTTCTGGGGCCCGAATATGAGTCTTTGATTGAAACGGTCAAGGGGCAGGGGTATCTGCTGCGCTCATCTGTGGCCCGTAAACCTGCAGGAGTGCTGGAGTCCAGGTTGAATGCAGGTCCCAAACAACTGCTGGTAGGCTTGGTGCTGATATTCATGCTCGGCCTCAGTATCTTCTATCTGTATCGCTTGCCCAGAGTGGCGCCCACCATTCCGCTGAACAAGCAGGAATTGACCTTGCTTTCGGGTCAGAGAATGGAGCTGTTTTTCTATTCCAACTCCCGCACCAACAACCAGTTGTTGACCGAGCAGGGTAAGGTGTTGGCCTCGGCATTAGCCCAGTGCAAGAGCAGCCCCTGGCGCAAGTTATATGTATCGCTGTCCCATGATAAGCAGGTGCTTAACCTCACCTTGAGAGGCGAGTATCTGGGACAATCCGTGGTGCGTAATCTCAAGATCAGCGATGGCCGTCAGGTGAAGGCATTTGTGAGCGTACCTTGGCTCAAGGAGGTTGATCTCTGTGGCTAGACGTTGGCTTTGGATGATAAATCTGCTGATCCTGATCTTTCTGCTCGGCTGTTTGCTGGTGATCTATCGTTTCAGCCAGACAGCGCCCGCTTTGGCGCTTAACTGCAGCTCCGAGCTCTACGACCGGCAGTTGAACGAGGGCGAAGATGCGCAGCACTACCTGCTGCTGGATCTGCAGACCAAAGGCAAGCGAGCCCTGGTCAACTATCGTTACTTCAACATGGATGGCACCCCCGCCGGCAGTATCTTGATGCAGGGGCAACTGGCTTCGGAAGAAGCCGGCCGTTATCAAATTCTGGTCACGGACAAACAGGAACTTTCCGGCAAGGGTGCAAGACCCGCCCACATGCAATATCTCTCCTATATTTCCAGTTTCAACCTCAGCAACGAAGGCCTGCATCATTTGGCACTGGAGATCCTCGATGCCGATGAAGCCAAAGACTATGCTATTGTGTTATTCCAACCGAGCAACACAGTATGTGGCTGTCGCCTGATCCACTGACCGCTGAATTTTTGCTGACGATTTCACCATTTCCACTCAGTTAACGCCGGTGCGCTATCCCATTCCCGTGTTGCTTGGGCTATAGTCAGGATCTTTCATCAATTCATTGATAGTGTTCCATTATTGTGTCCAAACTACGTATCAAGCAGGAAGAAAATCTATCCATCAAGTTCAGCCATCTGATGGATGTCGGGGAGCAGCGCAAGCTGGATCTCTACTTTTCCCTGCCCAAGGAGATGGGCATAGGGCCGCAGAGCCTGAATGAAGAGGAATACTACTTCAGCGCCATTCTCGGTCGGCGTTCCTACTACTCGGATGGCCTGCATCTGCCCTTGGTGCAATCCAGGTTTGTGAGTCAGAAGAAGCGTACCGTTGAAGAGTTTCGCCTCTATCTGAACCTGTTTGCCTACCAGTTTGTGGTGGCGATGGAGAACGATGCCAAAGAGATTTCGCGGCAATCCGAGCCGGAAAACTTCTATCCCTTGCTGGAGGAGTTAACCGAGCAGACAGCGATTTTGCTGAAGAAGTTTCGCCGCAACGAGCCGGCCGATGCCAAATGGAAGCACTATTTCGAGAATGCCGATAACTACCTGTCCTGGTTCTGTGAACAGCAACTGCTGAAACTGCTGGCCCATGGCCCCAGAAACAGCGACTTCAGCCATATCTCGGACAAGGTGATCACCCTCTGCCGGGTGGAGAATAACTATCGGGCGGAGCGGCACTACAATTCGGCGCAGACCCTGCAGGATCCCAACCGCATTGCCAACAAGATGTTGCTGCTCAGAAGGCTTATTCAGCAAGGGGTGGTACTCAAAGAGGAAATCAAACCTCTGGGCACAGGGCTCAAGAAGCTGACCACAGGATTGGCTACGGCCCTGGTAATGTTGGTGGTGTCGGCGCTGATCATCAAGGCCCAGGGGGTATTCAGCGGTGTGACCCTGGTATTGGTGCTGGTACTGGCGCTGATTTACGGTGCGCGGGAGATCTTTAAAGACGATGTACGCAATGCCCTTTGGCGTTATATCCAGCGGGGACGACCGCGCTGGAGCCGGATATTGAGAGACACCACCAACCAAAAGTTCATTGCCAAGCAGCTGGTTTGGCTTGAATTTATGCGCAGCCAGGATCTTCCCAAAGATGTCAAAGAGATCCTCAGGCGGCGCCACAGCCAAAATAAGGTCGATGCCGAAATTCTTCACTATGGCATTCAGACCAAGGTGGCAGATACCGAGTTTCTTTCCGGTTACAACACGTTGCAGGAACAGGTGGTGTTCAGCTTAGTACCCTTTGCCCGCTATCTGGAGCGCGGCAAGGCCAAAATTTACACCGAAACCGATGGCAGGATCAGCAATGAGTCGGTGGAGCGGCGTTATCAGATAAACCTGGTGGCTGTGCTCAAAGAGGGCAAGCAGGCGCCGCGCTATGCCAGATACAAGATCACCATGAACCGTTCACAGATAGTGGATGTCAGCCCCAGTGATATTCCGGATTCACTGCCGGGAATTGAGGACCTGCCCTATGATTCAGAGGTCAAGGCCAGTGGAGAGTCCAGACGCAGCAAGGAAGAGCGCGCCGAATCCAAGACTATGGCGGAAGAGGAACATCAGGCTAATCTGGCGGCCGTGACTCAGGCCGCCGATCTTCTGTCTGAGCTGCAACCCGGCGGGAAGGAAGATAAAACCATCTCCTCCCGGGCAAGCGAGCCTAAAAACGGTGAAGGCAGTCAACCCTGACGGCCTTCACCGTGAAACTGCTCAGGAACGTCCCACAGAGGAAAAGGCCAATCCCAGCCCCAGGCTGACCAAAACGCCGCCTATGGCGCGTTCAACCCAGTGGCGACAACGGGCCACGGAGCGACGGGCAGCTTGCGAGGAAAACAATAAAGCCACCAATGAAAACCACACCAGGTGGGCGGCTGACATAAAGGCGCCATAACCTATTTGGGTCAGAGTGCTGGTCTGGGGATCGATAACCTGGGTAAAGAGTGCTACCACAAACAATGTCGTCTTGGGATTGAGGGCATTGGTCAGAAACCCACTCTTGAGTGCCGCCCAATCGGAAATCACTTCCTGGGTCTGCAATTCAGATGCTTCAACCGCCTTGCTTCTGAGCATGGTGATGCCGAGATAGATCAGATAAGCCGCACCGGCAAACTTGATCAGGCTGAACAGCCACAGTGACTGGGAGATCAGCAGTCCGATACCGGCAATGGAGTAGAGCACATGTACCCATACGCCCAGTGATATACCGGCACCCGTCATCAGACCGGCCCGGCGTCCGAGTACCATACTATTGCGGGATACCATGGCAAAATCAGCCCCAGGGCTGATAACGGCCAACATAGTGATACAGGCGACGGCGAAGAGTTCTAGCATGATGTCTCCTGAAACGAGTGATGAGTATGGTTGCCTATTTCCCGGGGGGATTGGGGGCAGGGCCAACAAGCCGCTTAGTTTAGCAATAAACCAATCAGGAATCGCACTAAAGATTATGTGGCTTGTTCAGCGTTGAAGTGACGCTTTGAGCGCGGCGATTTGTGCACGGCTGAGCTCTCTAAACTCCCCTTCAGCAAGCCTATCAAGTGTTAACTCCATTATCCGGGTACGGCAGAGATCTGTGACTCTGTAGCCCAAATGCCGACACATACGGCGAATTTGCCGCTTCTTGCCCTGAGTCAGAATGATTTCAAAACTGTTTGCCGAAATTGGCGTGACTTGTGATGCCCGCACCTGACCATACCCGTAATCCATTGGGTTTCTCAAGGCATGGATAAACGCGTCAGTAAATGCCCGCTCCAGAGTGACCCGGTAGTGTTTGCTGTGGCAAAAATCCGGATGCATCAGTTGCTGGGTCAGCTCGCCGTCGTTGCTGAGCAGCAACAGGCCGCGGGAGTCTTTATCCAGCCTTCCGGCCGGATACAGGCGTTTATCCTGGGGCAATAAATGCGATAGGCTGCTCGGGTCATCCTTGAGCAGGCGGCAATCTATCCCGACGGGTTTATTGAATAGCAGATAAGCGTAAGGTGTCGGGGCGGCGACGGGCTCGCCCAGATAAAACAACTTCTCAATACAATGGCGCTGCCCGGCGGCGAGGGTGACTCTGTCTGTGTGTTTGGCTGGCCTGTCACCCAGAAAAATCTCTCCGGCTTCGATGCGTCTGGCGGCTTCGCGTCTTGAGCACAGACCGGATTGCGCCAGATAGTGGGCAAGGCGCATTGTGGCTTGTCGGGTTGTTTTTGGCGCTGTCGCGTCAGCCCTATACGGTTTTTCAGTCATCAGTCGTTGAGCGGCTGCGACCAGTGCCACAG
Organism: Shewanella sp. K8; assembly: GCF_028823715.1. Taxonomy (NCBI): domain Bacteria; kingdom Pseudomonadati; phylum Pseudomonadota; class Gammaproteobacteria; order Alteromonadales; family Shewanellaceae; genus Shewanella; species Shewanella sp. K8. The sequence goes on along the minus strand of NZ_JAPEHY010000037.1, from coordinate 28,650 downwards.
TCGATATACGGTGGCCGACAGGCTGAGGCCGGCAAACACAGTGGCAATGGAATGCAACCACATAAACCATACCGAAGGGCAGAGGGTTTGCACCGAACAAGAGGCATAGTTCATCGATGGCCATTGCAACTGGGATAACAGGCCGATGGCAGACATTATCCCCAGAAGGCTGAACAGGCACAGCGGCAGGTTACAGAGCGCTCTGTGGGAGACAAAGCAATAGCAGCAAAGGGTGAACATTACCAAGGTACTGGCAATAAAGAAGATAGCAGCCAGCTGGTGGGCAAAGAGTTCATTATAGGGGAAGACCCCCAGCGCCACTATCCCCAAGCCAACCGCTATGCCTGATCTTGACAACAAGCTGGCTGCCGCGCTGTGCTTTTGCCACCAGAGGCCACCCATGGCCAAGATGAAGCAGGCGCCGCCGAGCAGTAGCGAGATATTGTAGACATAGGCCAGCGGCGAGCTCAAGTAGTCGCCCAGTCTGTCCATGCGCATGCTGAAAATGGCGCTGCCCAAGTTGTCATAGGCGGCCCAGAAGGAGGAGGCCATGCCCAGTGCCGCTATGCTGACGCCCACCAGAGACATCATAAATGCCAGGCGCTGCGGATCTTGCTTATGGTATTGCTCGTACAGGGGCATGGAATGGCTCGTTTGAATACCTGCATTCAATAATAGTCGCCAAATGACGGCGACAAAAAAACCGGTCGCAGGGACCGGTTTGGTTATTGCGCCCGCTAGTTTAACTGCGGGGACGCAGTATCACAATCACCACGGCAACCAAGGCCAGGATCATGCAGTACCAGGTGTTGGCAACGGCTTCCAGGGGAGAGATCTTGAAGTGGGAAGCTATCAGCAATGCCTGGGCACCGTAGGGAATAAGCCCCTGAATGATACAGGCGAAAATATCCAGAATACTGGCGGCGCGTTTCGGGGCAACCCCATGTTTGGCTGCCAGATCTTTGGCGATATCGCCGCTGACCACAATAGAGACGGTATTGTTGGCCACACAGGAGTTGGTCAAAGCCACTATCCCCGCCATCCCCAGCTCGGCGGCGCGACAGGAGGCTTCACCCTTGGCGCGGGAGAAACGGGCTATCAGCTTCTCTATCTGCTGGCTGACAAAGCTCAGGCCACCTTGCTGCTGCATCAGGGCCGCCAGGCCACCAACCAGCATGGAGAGGATAAAGATCTCCTGCATATTGCCAAAGCCTTTGTAGATATCCTTACCGAAGGTCAGCAGCGAGTAATCTTGAGTGACAAACCCTGTTATCCCGGCCAGCAAAATGCCGATGGCCAGTACCACAAACACGTTCAGCCCGGCGACGGCCAGCACCAGAATACTCAAGTAAGGTAATACCTTAACAAAGTCGACCTCCTGTGGTGGCAGTTCGGCTTGACCGGAAGAGAGGAAACCGAACAGCAACAGGGTCACAATCGCCGCCGGAATGGCAAAGATCAGGTTTTCACGGAACTTGTCTCTCATTTCGCAGCCCTGGGTGCGGGTCGCGGCAATAGTGGTATCCGAGATAATAGACAGGTTGTCACCAAACAGGGCGCCTGACATCACAGAGCCCGCCATCAGTGGCAGTTCAATCCCTGCCTGATCGGCAACCCCGAGGGCGATAGGAGCCACGGCGGCAATCGTGCCCATGGAGGTGCCCATGGCGGTGGCGATAAAGGCGGCGATAATGAAAAAGCCGGGCAGCAGCAGATTGGCCGGGATCAGCTTAAGCCCCAAGGCAACTGTGGCATCAACCCCACCAGTGGCACTGGCCACGGCGGCAAAAGCACCGGCCAGTAGATAGATTAGGCACATGGCGATGATGTTGTTGTGGCCTATCCCCGCCATAAAGGTGTTCATGGTCTGGTTGAGCTTTTGCTTGGACAGCAAAATGGCCAGTACAATCGCCGGTAATATCGCTATCGGGCTCGGCAACTGATAGAAGGCAAAGTCTACCCCTTGGCTTTGGAAATAGACCCCGGCACCGATAAACAGCGCCAGAAACAGAAACAATGGCAGTAGTGCCACAAATGAGGCCGGAGCTTTAACGGCCGGAGAAGTGTTGTTCTGGGTCAAAATCTACTCTCTGTGAATCACGTTCGGCCGGGGATTCCCTCCGCAGCAGCCAAACTCGCTGAATTGCATTGTCTTAACGGCATCATCTCCTGACAAATTAGGCGAAAGAATAGGGGATAGCCAGTCGTCTGTCAATTTAGACGTCTAGATGTTTTTACTTCTACGTCGATTTTGTGCACTAAGCACGACTCAGGGAAAACTGCTTGAAAAAAATTTAGACATCTGGATGTCTGTTTGCTAGCTTGATATCAAACTTAAAACTGCATTACTCGTCATCAAGGAGCGCGAGATGAAACTGGAATCCCTGGCGTTGCACCATGGTTATGAATCGGAAGCCACCACCAAGTCGGCGGCGGTGCCCATCTATCAGACGACGTCCTATACTTTCGACGATACTCAACACGGCGCCGATCTGTTTGACCTCAAGGTGCCCGGCAATATTTACAGTCGCATCATGAACCCCACCAACGCCGTGCTCGAAGCCAGAATGGCGGCCATCGAAGGCGGCATTGGCGCGCTGGCGCTGGCCTCTGGAATGGCGGCCATCACTTATGCGCTGCAGGCGCTGACGGAAGTGGGCGACAACATAGTCAGCAGCAGCCAGCTCTACGGCGGCACCTATAACCTGTTCGCCCATACTCTGCCGCGCCAGGGGGTTGAGGTGCGCATGGCGTCGTTCGATGACTTCGATACCCTGGAGTCGCTTATTGATGAACGCACCAAGGCGGTATTTTGTGAATCCATAGGCAACCCCGCCGGCAATATTGTCGATATCGCGCGTCTGGCAGAAATTGCCCACAAACATGGTGTGCCCTTGGTGGTGGATAACACTGTGGCGACCCCTGTGCTGTGCCGCCCCTTCGAACATGGCGCCGATATCGTCGTCCACTCGCTCACCAAGTATGTCGGTGGCCACGGCACCACAGTGGGCGGGGTGATCATCGATTCGGGCAAGTTTGACTGGGTCGCCAATAAACACAGATTTGCGGTGCTCAATCAGCCGGACCCCTCCTACCATGGGGTGGTGTATACCGAAGCCTTCGGCGCGGCGGCTTATATCGGCCGTTGCCGGGTGGTGCCTCTGCGTAATACCGGCGCGGCTCTATCACCACACAGCGCCTTTTTACTGCTGCAGGGGCTGGAGACCTTGAGCCTGAGGATGGAGCGCCACTGCAGTAATGCCGAGGCGCTGGCAAGTTACCTGCAGTCCCACCCGCTGGTTAACTGGGTCAATTATGGCGCCCTGGCAGACAGCCCTTATAAGGCCAATTGCGACAAAATCACCTCGGGTAAGGCGTCCGGCATTATCAGCTTTGGTATCAAGGGGGGCAAAGAGGCCGGCGGGCGCTTTATCGATGCGCTGCAGATGATCTTGCGTCTGGTGAATATAGGCGATGCCAAGTCACTGGCCTGTCACCCTGCCACCACGACCCACAGGCAGCTCAACGCCGAGGAGTTGGCTCGCGCCGGGGTGAGTGAAGATCTGCTCCGGATCTCTGTGGGAATTGAGCATATAGACGACATCATCAGCGATGTGGCCCAGGCGCTGGAAGCCTCCCAGGCTTGATGACATCATCAAAAAGCCCCGTCAAGCGGGGCTAATACTTATCTGGCGTCCAGCTCGGACTTCAATGCACGTATTTCAGCCTCTTTGGCGCTGATCTTGGCGGCTGTTTTAGCCTCTTCCTCGGCCAGTTCTCGCTGATATTTGGCGACCTTATCGACTTTGCCCTTGCGCTCGGCCTCGGCGATATCGGCCTTCAGTTCGGCGCGCTCTTCGGCCAGCTCTTCACGTAACTCGCGAATATCATCCTGCTTGTCACGGATCTTGTTTGCCAATTCATCGCGTGAATCTTGCTGTTTTTTGATTTCACCGGCCTCAGTGCAGTGGGCACGGACTTCGGCCAGCGCCGTTTCCAGCCCCCGTACTCTGTGGCTGTTGTTATGCTCTTTGGCATAAGAGATCTGCTTTTCGATTTCGGCTTCTTTTTTGGCGCAATGACCACCGGCCAGGGCGGGGAGCGAAAACAGAGCCAGGGAAAATAGGGCTATGTGGGTCAGTTTCATAAATCACCAAGGATGGAGTAAGAGGCCGCCATTCTAGCAAAACCTTCAATCTATAGCTGTCAGACCTATCCCAAAGGCGCCCGCAGGCGCCTTTGAGTTGGTTTATTGTGACAGCCGGGCTCTGGACTTCTGGTAGAAGTAAGCCACCCCGAGCAGCAAGGCACCAATCAGCATAAAGACGATGATCTTTTGCAGCAGATCGGCGGCGGCCATATCCAGCAGCAATACCTTGAGGCAACTGATGGCAAACAGACCTGCGGCCAGTTTGAGCATAATCTGGCAGCCGGGACGCAGGCTGAGGAACATCAGCCAGCAGCCGTGGGACACCATGAGCACTGTGCTTAAGGTGGCATCGAATCCGGTTGGCATCTGGTAGGCCAGTGGCAGATAGGCCAGCAGCAACAGGGCATGCCAGGCGATAAACACCATATTGGTCGGCAACTGCTGACGATAGCGTCTCATGGCCAATGGCCGTTTACGGATAAACAGCGCCAGCAAGGCCAGGTTGCAAGCTTGTGCCAGCGCCATCAGCCAAGGTTCAGAGGGTCGGGTCAGGACATCGAGCTGCAAATATTGCAGGCTGTCGAGCCAGGTAATCCAGGGCAGCAGCAAGGCGATAAAGAAGCTGGCAAAGGCAAAGGGGTAACCCGGGCGCAGGGCCTTGAGCGGTTTGCGGCTGAGCAGGATAAAAAAGTAGCCGCTTAGCACCACACTGCTAAGTGCCAGAGTGTGGCTGAACAAGACCTCCAGGCTGTGGCTGACCACCGCCAGCAGCAGGGCGCCATAGAAGGGTGACAACTGCCAGCCGAGTCGGCAGGGGCCTTGCCAGAGCCTTGGCAAGGATGGATAGCGCCACAGCAGCAGACCGGAATAGATACTGCCCAGCAGCAGTGCGATAAGTCCAGGCCATTGTCCTGCAAGGCAAGCAAAAGCGGTTTGGGCTATAGCCAGCACCAGCAGTACATCCGTTTCGCGTTTCAGTATCGGCTGCCTGAACTTGCGGGCCAATACTAAGCTGACAAAGCAGGATAACCACAAGGCCGGGGCCAGCCAATCTTCAAAGCGAAGGGCGATTTTGGGCAGCCACAGCAGTGGCAAGAGCACCAGGCAGGCCAGGCGAGTGTACCAGGCCAAACGCCTAAGTTCGCCCTTGGGATGGAAGCGCCGGTATGCATACCAGGCCAGTAACAGACAGAGGAACAGCTCTACCCTGGCGATTTGCGCATACAGCGGCTGAGCGCGGAAACTCAGGCTATGCACATCCACGGCGGCGAAGATGACCTGAGCCGCCAGCGGTAACAACAAGGCCCAGGCCAAGGCCTCGCTGACCCTGAGTTGTTGCCTGCGTGCGAGTAGCAGCAAGGTCAGACTCAATCCGGGAATTATCACCAGGAAGTAGCTTTCACTTATCAGCCAGGCGCTAACCAGGGCTAAAGACACCAGCAGCACGTTGGCAAGCTCGCGTCCCAGCTGCAGCAGTTGTTGCTCCCAGCGGCTGAGCTCGGGCTGTTTGCCCAGCAGTTGGTTAAAGCCAAATAGCGTAAGCGTGCTTAGCCCCCAAGCCAGCAGCGGCAGTGACAAGAGCGCCGGCGCTTCATTGATCATATCGCCAAGGGCCAACAGGTTGATGACCAGTCCAAGAGCCAGCAGGGTGATGGCCTCGATTCGCAGCGAGGCTTGCTGCTCTCGGCAACCTAGCCACATCAACAGCAAGGCTTCGAGCAGTAACACCAGCCCCAGCAGCTCACCACTGAGCAGGCTGAGCGCGGCAAAACCGAGACAGGCACCGGTCGCCAGCCACAATAGCGTCTGCAGCTGTTTGTCTTGTTTAAGCCAGAGCGACAGGCCGATAAGCACGGCGGCGTTGGCCAGTAGCAGCTCGCCGGCATGGGGGCTGAACTGACTCAGGCTATAGACCAAAAAGGCCAGCAATGCCGCCGGCAGAGCCAGCAGTCTGTGGCTGAGGCCTTCCCGGCCAAACAGCCAAAGGCTGCCAAGGCCATAACCATAGAAGAGGCCATGCAGGGAGATGAGCGCCAGAACTCCCATTATCCCTTGCCCTTGCAGCGGCAGCTCGACAAAGAAACTCAGGCTCTCGATACAGGCGATGTGCAGTATGGCTGTCGTTTCCAGCAGCACAGGCCAACGTATCTTGTGACTCAAGAGTAAAGAGCAGCCACCAATCAGCAGCAGGAAGGGTAGATACATCAAAGGCGCCTGACTGCCGGAAAGCAGCATCAGTGGTGCGAGGGAGCCACCCAGCAAGGCGACTATGCTGATGACTCTGGCTTCCAGTTTCAGCGCCAGACTGTAACCGGCCACAGTGATAAGCAACAGCAGCAGATAGCTGACGCCATCCGGCACCAGCTCGAAGTAGGGACCGACAAAATAGGCACACAGATAGTTGATAATCAGCCCAAGGCCCACTAGACCCGAGCCGAAATCGGCCATCGCTCGTTGCCGTTTGCGGATAAAGGCCCCCAAGGCCAGAATGCCATTGGCACAGACAAAGCCGGTCAAGGCCTTTCCTGTGTCCGACAGCCAGTGGTTCATGGAATACTGCAGCAGATAACCAAAGCCCAGGGTCATGGCGATGATCCCGGCCAGGGTCATCATAAATACCGGGCCCTGACCTTTGGCTTGATAGTGCTGATAAAAATCTTTGGCTTGTGCGAAGAGTCCCAGCAGGGGGCTCAGCATAGCGGCAAAAAAAGCGGCCACAGCCTGATCAAACTTACGCCCCCAGTTGGGAGTCTGCTGCCCTCGACCCTCTTGTGTTTGGGGCGATACTCTTTGGGCGGCGGAGGATTTCGAATCAGTGGGTCTCGAAGCGAAGGGTTTCGCTGCGGAGGATTCAGAAGCGGTTTGCGCTTTGGCTGCAACTGGCGTTGCAGCCATCTCTGCCCTTGCCGGCTTGGTGTGCTCGATAGGCTGAATATCGGCCCTGCGCTGCCAGGCGTCCTGGCGCTGGGTCTGTGACTCGGAGGATAAGTCGGCTACTGGCTCGGCCTGAGGCTCATTGGGCCCAGGTATTGCTGACGGCTCGGCAACCTTGGGCGCCAAAGGCTGAGCTTGCTCTTCGGCAAGCTGATTGACGGCCGCAAACAGCGCCTCGATTCTTTGTTCTATCGCGTCGAGGCGGATATCTGTCCTGATTTCCAGGTTAGTCTCTTTGAGTTTGAGATCTTCAAGCTCGCGCCTGAGATGTTGGAGTTCTTCCGTTAACTGCATGCTGCTTTCCTGATGCTAATCGCATTTGCGTAGGCTGCGGGCATTTTAAACGCGCGGCTCTGTCCTGACCAGCGATCGGCTCAGGTTTTGGGAAATTTCCGCTATCCATTTATTGTATTTGTCATGGGAAGATGAGAGAAAACTGAACAGCAGGCAGAGGCCTCTCGCGTCTTGCCGGTGGCATAGGTACAATGAGCGGCATGCAAACTCGCCCAACGTGGGGCGAGCGGACTCACTGCAGAAGGATGGCCTTAATGCACGTACATATTCTGGGGATCTGTGGCACTTTTATGGGGGGCTTGGCGCTGCTGGCTCGCGCCATGGGACATAAGGTCACCGGCTCCGATGCCAATGTTTACCCACCCATGAGTACCCAGCTTGAGCAGCAGGGGATAGACCTTATTCAGGGGTTTGACCCGTCACAGCTGGATCCCGAGCCGGATCTCGTGGTGATAGGCAATGCCATGAGCCGCGGCAACCCCTGTGTGGAAGCCGTACTCAACCGCGGCCTGAAATACACCTCGGGTCCGCAGTTTCTGCATGACCATATATTGCCCGAACGTTGGGTATTGGCCGTTTCCGGTACCCATGGCAAAACCTCTACCGCCAGCATGTTGGCCTGGATCCTCGAAGCCTGCGGCTATCAACCTGGCTTTTTGATTGGTGGGGTGCCACAGAATTTCGGCATTTCGGCCAGGTTGGGCGAGTCGCCCTTCTTTGTGGTCGAGGCCGACGAATATGACAGCGCTTTCTTCGACAAGCGCTCCAAGTTTGTGCATTACCAGCCAAGAACCTTGGTGATCAACAACCTGGAGTTCGACCATGCCGACATCTTCGACGATCTCAAGGCGATACAGAAGCAGTTTCACCATCTGCTCAGAATCGTGCCGGGGGATGGCCGGGTGATCTGGCCGCAAGACAGTCAGGCGGTTGCCGGCGTGATAGCCAAGGGCTGCTGGAGTGAGCAGGAAACCTTGGGCCATGAAGCGGGCCAGCGGGACTGGAGCGCCAGGATGTTGGCAGACGATGGTCACGAATTTGAGCTATTTTTCCGCGGTAAATCCCAGGGCGTTTTGAGCTGGGGCCTGATTGGGCGTCACAACATAGACAACGCCACTATGGCGATAGCCGCGGCGCGTCATGTCGGGGTCTTGCCGGTAGATGCGCTCAAGGCGCTGGCAGACTTTACCCCGCCCAAGCGCCGTCTCGAGTTGCTGGGCAGCGTAGACGGGGTCAGCGTTTATGACGACTTTGCCCATCACCCAACGGCAATCGCCACTACTCTTCAGGGGATGCGCGCCAAGGTGGGCCAGGGCAAAATCACTGTCGTGCTCGAGCCCCGCTCCAACACCATGAAGCAAGGGGTGCATAAAGACACACTGGCCAACTCTATGGCCCTGGCCGATGAGGCCGTGTTGTATCAGGCGGATAATATCGATTGGGATATTGCCGCGGCCATGCAGGCGGCGCCGCTGCCGGTGCAGGTTTTGCACGACATAGATGAGATAGTGGCCAAGGTCAGTGGTGAAGCCAAGCCCGGCGATACCGTGCTGATCATGAGCAATGGCGGCTTTGGCGGTCTGCATCAAAAGTTGCTCCAGGCCCTTAAAGCCAGAAGTGGCGAGGTCAAAGCGTGAAATATCAGCAGATTAAGAGTATCAGCCTCGCCTGGACCGGCGCCTCCGGGGCGCCCTATGGGCTGAGGCTGCTGGAGTGCTTGCTCAAGGCCGAGTTTCGGGTTTTTCTGATGGTGTCCAGCGCCGCTCGGGTGGTGCTGGCAACGGAACATGGGCTCAAACTCAGCAGCGCACCGGACAAGGCCACAGAGCAGCTCAGAAAACTGTTTCCCGAAGGCGGTGAGCTGAGGGTGCTCGGCAAGGATGAGTGGTTCTCTCCGCCGGCGTCCGGCTCGGCGGCGCCAAAGCAGATGGTGATCTGTCCCTGCTCAACCGGCACTTTGGCCGCGGTGGCCACCGGCATGAGTAACAGCCTGCTGGAGCGAGCCGCCGATGTGGTGCTCAAGGAGCGCGGTCAGTTGTTGTTGGTGCCCAGAGAGACACCTTTCAACGCCATTCATCTCGAACATATGTTGAAACTCAGCCAACTGGGCGCCATCATAATGCCGGCCGCCCCCGGCTTTTATCATCATCCCAAATCCATTGAAGATCTGATAGACTTCATGGTCGCCCGGATCCTGGATCATCTGGGTGTCGAACATGCATTAACGGATCGCTGGGGTTATGACAAGCCCAAAGACAGTGAGATCGACAATTGAGAGTGATATGAAACACACCACCGAAGTGATGATCTCGGCAGAAGAGATCAACCAGAAACTGGATGAATTAGCCGAGCGCATCAATGCGCATTATGCCAATGCCGACAAGTTGCTGATGGTCGGCCTGCTCAAGGGCTCAGTGGTCTTTATGGCCGATCTCTGCCGTCGGATTAAGGGCCATGTAGAGATCGACTTTATGTCTGTTTCCAGCTATGGCAATGCCATGACCAGCTCCAGAGACGTGAAGATACTCAAAGATGTTCAGTCGGAAATCGCCGATCGTGATGTGTTGATCGTCGAAGATCTGATTGACTCGGGCAACACGCTCAACAAGGTACGCGAAATGCTGCTGCTGCGTGAGCCAAAGAGCCTGACTCTCTGTACTCTGCTGGACAAGCCGGACCGCCGCGAAGTAGACGTACCGGTAGACTTTGTCGGTTTTACTATTCCTGATGAATTCGTGGTCGGTTATGGTATCGACTACGCCGAGCAGTACCGCAACCTGCCTTATATCGCCAAGGTGATCCCGCAGGAGTAAGCAAGCTGTGATTTCGGCTTTGTTTGTATAGTAAGACGGACTCCCGCCACGGCGGGAGTCTTGCTTTTTGCGTCCCGGGCCGCTGCCGATACCCCAGGTATTGGAGGCTCTTTAGGAGAAACATCTATGACGACCAAAGCTCTGGCGTTGGAGCTGGACAATCTTAAGAAGACCTATAAGGGCGGTGTCGAAGCCGTCAAAGGGATTAGCCTGAATGTGGCTCAGGGCGACTTTTTTGCCTTGCTCGGCCCCAACGGTGCCGGTAAGTCCACCACTATCGGCATCATAAGCTCGTTGGTGCACAAGAGTGGCGGCAGTGTGCGGGTCTTTGGCCATGATCTGGATAAAGAACTGGAGCAGGCCAAATTGTGTATCGGCTTGGTGCCGCAGGAATTCAACTTCAACCAGTTCGAGACAGTGCTGCAAATCGTGGTTAACCAGGCCGGTTATTACGGTGTGCCCAGAGCCGAAGCCCACAAGCGGGCCGAGAAATACCTCAGGCAACTGGATCTCTGGGACAAGCGCAACAGCCAATCCCGGCAGCTTTCCGGCGGCATGAAGCGGCGTTTGATGATAGCCAGGGCACTGATGCACGAGCCCAAACTTTTGATCCTCGATGAGCCCACCGCCGGGGTGGATATAGAACTGCGGCGCTCCATGTGGGAGTTTCTCAAAAAAATCAACGCTGAAGGCGTCACCATTATACTGACAACCCACTATCTGGAAGAAGCGGAAATGCTCTGCCGCAACATAGGCATTATCGATAAGGGCGTGCTGGTGGAGTGCACCAGTATGAAATCCCTGCTGTCGAAACTGGATATGGAAACCTTTGTGTTGGATATCAAGCAGCCGCTTGTTGAGGTGCCCAAGCTTGGCGATATTACAGTCAGGCTTACCGATCCTGCGACCCTGGAAGTGGACTTGGTGAAGTCCCACAGCCTGAACGCCGTCTTCGGTTTACTGAGCGAGCAGGGGGTTGAGGTGCTATCCATGCGTAACAAGGCCAATCGATTGGAGGAGTTGTTTGTGAAACTGGTTGAAAATGCCCAAGGAGGCAAGGCATGAGAGGTCTGTATCTGGTTGCCTTCAAGAGTATTTTAATCAAGGAAATTACCCGTTTTACCCGCATTTGGGTACAGACACTGGTACCGCCGGCGATCACCATGACACTGTATTTCCTGATCTTCGGTAATCTGGTGGGCAGTCGCATCGGTGAGATGGGCGGGGTGTCCTATATGGAGTTTATCGCCCCGGGCCTTATCATGATGTCGGTGATTACCAACTCCTATTCCAATGTGGCATCTTCCTTTTTCAGCGCCAAGTTCCAACGTAACCTGGAAGAGCTGATAGTGGCGCCCGTGCCCCACTATGTGATGATAGCCGGCTATGTCGGTGGCGGTGTCGCCCGTGGATTGCTGGTGGGCCTGATAGTGACCCTGGTGGCCATGTTCTTTGTCGATCTCAGTGTGCAGCACTTGGGATTGGTGATAGTCACAGTGTTTCTGACCTCAGTGCTGTTTGCCCTTGGCGGCCTTATCAATGCCGTGTTTGCCAAGAGCTTCGACGACATCAGCATCATCCCCACCTTTGTGTTGACGCCGCTGACCTATCTTGGCGGGGTGTTTTACTCGCTGTCGCTGTTGCCTGACTTTTGGCGTGGCGTATCGGCGCTGAACCCTGTGGTGTATATGATCAACGTGTTCCGCTACGGTTTCCTGGGATTTGCCGATATGAGCGTGCCGCTGTCCATTGGTGTGATGTTGGGGTTCTGTGCGGGTCTGTGGTTGCTGGCTTATTACCTGATCTCCCGTGGGATAGGGCTGCGCAGCTGATTCAGGGCTGAGCCTCGGTTTTTTGCTGCAGCAACTGTCTGTGTTGCTGCAGCTTGGCTATCTTGTCATCATTGACGCGTTTGAGCTCATCAAAATGGGCGTTTATCTTGCCGCGTTGCTTAACAAAAGCGGGGTCTTCCCGCTCCAGTTTCTGCCAATAGCGTTGCCGCTCCTGCTTTTGTAGCTCGCTGGCCCGCAATATTTCCAGATAGCTGTTTTCCTGCTGCAGCCGATAGACTTCGGCTTCCAGTCGCTGCAATAGCTTGTTTTCTGGCAGGCTGTCGTTCTCCAAAAGGGATTGCAGCGGATCAACTCTTTCTCCCTCGGCCGTTTCCGTGGTCACGCCATACTGATATTCAATCTTGTGCTGTTTGAAGGCTTGCGGGCAGGGAAGCTGGCTGAATACTACCTTGTCCTCTTTGATACATTTATAGACGGTACCTGCCTGAACTTGCGAAGCGAGCAGCAGTGCAGCAAAGAGCCAGAGTCTGGGCTGTCCGGGCAACATTGGGGCGGGAATCCTTTCGTTACATATCTAAAACAAGTGTAACCAATATGACTCAAACCTTTATTGAAGACCAGTTTTTGACTAAGGAAATTTTTTTGGCGACCTGGAAAAAGGTCTTCGGAAGAAAGAGGGGGGAATATTTCCCCCTCCCTAAAGAAAGGATATCAGCGTGACAGCGTCATATTGTCTATGAGGCGAGCCTTGCCAAGATAAGCGGCGGCCAGGATCACCAGCGACTTGTCATCGCTGCTCACAGGTTTGAGGCTTGAAGCCTCACGCACTTCCAGATAGTCGGGCTCAAGCCCGGCGGCGCGCAGGAACTCCTTGGCATTGCTGATGGCCTGGTCGATATCCTGCCCCAGTACAATCGCCTCGGCCAGTTTATCCATGCTTACCTTGAGCTTGGGCGCCAGTGCTTTTTCGGCTTCGGTGAGATAACCATTGCGCGAACTCAGTGCCAGGCCGGAATCCTCGCGAACGGTTTCTACCCCTATGACCTCGATGGGCAGCGACAGGTCGGCCACCATGGTCTTGATCACCAGAAGCTGCTGGTAGTCCTTACGGCCAAACAGGGCTATGTCAGGCTGAACTATATTGAACAGTTTGCAGACTATGGTCGCGACCCCGCGAAAGTGCCCTGGACGGCTGGCGCCGCAAAGCTCATCGGAGATCCCGGGGACTTCCACAAAGGTCTGGGCATCCAGCCCTTTGGGGTAGATAAGCTCGGGTGTTGGGGTAAACAGCAGCTCGCAGCCGGCTTCGGTCAGTTTCTGTTGATCGGCGCCCAGGGTGCGGGGGTAAGCATCGAGATCCTCATTCTTGCCAAACTGCAGTGGATTGACAAAAATCGAGGCCACCACGTGATCGGCGCGGCGCGCGGCTTCGAGGATTAAACTCACATGTCCTTGGTGCAGATTGCCCATGGTAGGGACAAAGGCTACGGTTTCCCCTTTTTGGCGCCATTCCCGTACCCGGGCACGGATCTCATTTATCTTGGCTGTGGTCAGCATAATCTGGCGAATCCCCGGCTCAGTTAAAGGTGTGCTCTTCTGCGGGGAATTGTCCCTGCTGAACTTCGTCGATATAGGCCTTCACGGCCTCACGGATTTCACCTGTCTGCTTAAGGTAGTTCTTGGAAAAGCGCGGGATATAGCCGCTGGATATCCCGAGTACATCGTGCATCACCAGAATTTGGCCATCAGTATCCTTGCCGGCCCCTATGCCGATCACTGGAATTTGCAGCGCTTCGGTTATCTGTTGTGCCAGCGAAGCCGGTACGCACTCGAGTACCAACAACTGGGCCCCGGCACCTTCCAGCGCCTTGGCCTCATCCAGGATCCGCTGGGCGTTGTCGGCATCGCGGCCCTGTACCTTGAAACCACCGAACACGTGCACCGATTGTGGCGTCAGTCCCAGGTGGGCGCAGACAGGAATGCCGCGCTCGGTCAACATGGAAACCGTTTCCAGCAACCATTGGCCACCTTCAATCTTGACCATGTTGGCACCGGCCTGCATCAGCTTGGTAGCATTGGTCATCGCCTGCTCGGGAGTGGCATAACTCATGAAGGGCAGATCGGCCATCAACAAACTGCGGCTGATGCCGCGGCGAACGCAACGGGTGTGATAGGCCATCTCCTCGACACTGACCGGCAAGGTATCATCGTGACCTTGCAGAACCATTCCCAATGAGTCTCCTACCAGCAGGACGTCTACACCTTCGCTGTCAAAAGCGGCGGCAAAACTGGCGTCATAAGCGGTCAGAGCGGTAAACTTTCTACCTTCCTGCTTGAATTTACGCAGGGTAGCTGTGGTGATTTTAGACATAATGCTCTTCTTATTAACCGAGTGAAGTGGTGTTATATGCCATGCGGCTTTGGACTGCAACGATCCGGCTCAGGTTCTCAGCCTGAGGGGTGGATCAGTTGCAGCGATTGGCGCATGGCATTGGTGATCAGCGTGGCTATGCCGGTGCCGCAGGGCAACACCAGCGAAGGATTGAGCTCTTCCAGTGGAATGAGGACAAACTCGCGGCTCTTGATGCCGTAGTGGGGCACTGTGAGCCTTGGGGTCTGTATCTGCTTATCGCCGTAGAGCAACAGGTCCAGATCCAGAGTTCTGGGGCCCCAGCGCACCAGGCGTTGTCGCCCTTGCTGCAACTCGATTTCCTGCAAGGCGTCAAGGAGTTCCAGCGGCGCTAGCTCGGTCTCGAAATAGGCCACCGCGTTGACATAGTCCGGCTGGGGAACATCGCCCATGGGAACCGAACGATAGTAGGATGAAACGCGAAAGCTGTTTTGCCGCGCCAGCTGTTGCAGCGCCAGGCAAGCACTGTCAAGCTGGCGCTCGGGAGAGTCCAGGTTGGCGCCCAGCGCCACATAGACTCCGGTCATCTTACTCGGCCGCCTGTGGTTTTTCGCTTGGGCGACGAGGCTTGCGGCGCCGGCGTTGATTGGCGTTACGGTTGCGGCTGCCGTTGGACTTACTGCCGCTGCGCACCAGTTGTTGCTTCTGTTCGTCATCAGACTCGACAAACTGTTGCCACCAACTGGCCTGCTTGGCCAGATTGCCGCCTTCGGCATTGGCTCTGAGTAGCAAGAGATCGTAGGCGGCGCGGAACTTGGGATGTTCCATCAGTTTAAAGGCGCGGCCCCCTTGAGAGCGTTCAAAGCGTATCTGTAACTGCCAGATATCCCGCGCCGGAGTGCTGAAGCGGCGGGGAATGCTTACCGAACGGCACTGCTGTTCGAGCACATCGCCCATGGCGGCAAAGAAGGCATCATAGGGGCTGAGACCGCTCTCCAAGGCGATATCCTGGGCGCGGTTTTGCAGCGGATACCAAAGGAGTGCGGCATAGAAGAAGGCCGGAGTCACAGGCTTGTCTTCACCAACGCGCACATCTGTGTTGTGCATCATTTCGCTCAGCAGTCTGGCGGCCGGGCCCTTGGGGTCGTCCCGCAGCAGGCTTTCCACCAGAGGGAAAATGGGCGCAAACAGTTGATATTCGCGCATCATCTGATAGTTGTTCAGCGCCTTACCGGCGAAGAACAGCTTGAGCACTTCTTCATACATACGCGCAGCCGGAATATCTTTCAGCAGCGGAGCCAAACTCTTGATCGGGGCCGCAGTGCGTTTTTCGATGGACATCCCAAGCTTGGTGGCAAAGCGCACGGCCCGCAGCATACGCACCGGGTCTTCCCGATAACGGGTCTCGGGATCGCCAATCAGTCGCAGGGTTCTGGCCTTAAGATCATGAATACCGCCGCCATAGCTGCGAATGGAGTAGTCGGCAATATTGTAATAGAGGGCGTTGACGGTAAAGTCGCGGCGCTCGGCGTCTTCATCTATGTCGCCATAAACATTATCGCGCAGCAGTCGTCCGGCTGAATTGACCTTGGAAATCTTCTCTTCGCTGTTGCCGTGGTGGCCGCGGAAGGTAGCCACTTCAATAACATCCCGGCCAAAGACGATATGGGCCAGGCGGAAACGACGGCCAACCAGGCGGCAGTTGCGAAACAGCTTCTTGATCTCTTCCGGAGTGGCATTGGTGACCACGTCAAAGTCTTTCGGCTCCAGTCCCAGCAGCAGATCGCGTACGCCGCCACCAACCAGATAGGCGTGAAAGCCAGACTTATGCAGGCGGTACAAAACCTTGAGCGCATTCTCGCTAATCTGTCTGCGGGAAATGCTGTGGCCATCGCGCGGGATAACCTCCAGGCTCAAACCTGTGTCTGTGTTGTCTTCTTGTTGAGCCTTGGCTGTCTGACCATCGTCAAACAACTGCTTACAAAACTGACTGATACGGCGAAAAATGGGACACCTCGGAACGTTAACGCAAAATAAGGGTTAAAAACTGGCGGCTATGATATACCAAATAGCAGGCGATGAGTATATCAGCGGCCGATGAGGATCTCTGTCTGCTTGGGAATGCTGTCTGGATCAAACTGAGCCACCGCCTGGGCCAACATCTGAGTCACATCGGCTTGGGGGGTGACAGCCGCCTGGCCGAGAAACTCGAGTGCCGCCAGCAGCGCCGGTTGTGGATGGCGTTTATCCACCGGCGTGGCATGGTTTTGCTTGGAAAGCTTGAGCCCTGCCTGGGTGCTGGCAAGTGGCAGATGAAAAAAGCTCGGTTCCTGAAACCCGAATTGGCGAAACAGGCTTATCTGTCGGCAACTGGCCTCCAAGAGGTCGGCGCCGCGGACTATCTCAGTGATGCCCTGAAAGGCGTCGTCCAGTACCACCGCCAGTTGATAGGCGTACAGGCCATCGCTGCGCTTGATAATAAAGTCTTCTGCGGCGAAGGCTGGGTCGACACAGACTTCCCCCAGATGACCATCGATAAACCGGGCAACCGCCAGTTGGTTGTGAATGCGAATGGCACCTTGCTTGAGTTGCAACTCCCGGCAGCGGCCGTCGTAAACACCACCTCTTTGCTGGATCTGCTTGCGGGTGCACTGACAGTAGTAGGCCTGATTGGATCTCAATAAGGCATCAATATGTTGCTGATAGTCTTGCAGACGCCGGCTCTGGTACAGCACTTCGCCATCCCAGTGCAGGCCGAAGGCTTCCAGAGTACGCATTATGTCATCGGCTGCGCCGCGGACTTCTCTCGGGGGGTCGATATCTTCTATTCGCAGCAACCACTGCCCTTGCTTTGAGCGGGCGCGTAGATAACTGCCGAGGGCGGCAACAAGAGAGCCGAAATGCAAAGAGCCTGAAGGCGAGGGGGCGAAACGGCCTATGTAGGAAGTGTTGTTCATCAAGGGCTGAGTGACAAAAAAACGCGGGGCCAGTGTAACACTTGGCCCCGCGCTGCGGCAGATTAGATTAACCTGCCATCTGTTTTTCTTTGATCTCTGCCAGCGTTTTGCAGTCGATACACAGATCGGCTGTCGGTCTGGCTTCCAGACGACGGATGCCGATTTCGACGCCGCAGGATTCGCAGAAACCGAAGTCATCTTCTTCAATTTTCTGCAGTGTCTTTTCGATCTTCTTGATCAGCTTACGTTCGCGGTCGCGGGCGCGCAGTTCGAGGCTGAACTCTTCTTCCTGGGCGGCACGGTCAACCGGATCCGGGAAGTTTGCAGCTTCATCCTGCATATGGGTAAGAGTGCGATCCACCTCTTGACGCAACTGATTCCTCCATGCTTCAAGAATGGTCTTGAAGTGGCTCAGTTGTTGTGAGTTCATGTACTCCTCACCGGGTTTTTCCTGGTAAGGGTCTACACCAGCGATAGCGAGTACACCAAGTTTTTTAGTGCCTTCAGGCATAACGCATCTCCTGTTTCCATTTGCGTCGTAGGGCATTCTTATGAACGGCCGCTATCTATATCAGAATCTCTCTACCTAGGCAAATATTTCGATTTACTTATTGCTAATTATTTGAATATGTCTGCTAAACCCGATTAAATCAACTTTTTATCACTTTTTGGGGCTTGTCTGACGAACAAATTCGAGCCTTGATTCCACCCTGAAGCCTTTAGGTGAAAGGCTTGTGGCATAGGCCAGTATTTCGACCCCGGCATCTATGGCTTCGTTCAATAAGTCGGCATATTTTGAATCTATATGGTGGGCCGCTGATACGGTTTTTATCCCTGTATGTTGCACTAAAAACACCAATACCCCACGTTGGCCACTTTTGACCACTGACATCAGTTCCCGCAAGTGTTTTTGACCACGGCTGGTGACGGCATCGGGAAAGTAACCATGACCCTCTTCCAAGAGTGTGGTGTTCTTCACTTCGATATAGCAATCAGCCTCTGCCCCTTCGCTGAGAAAGATATCGATACGGCTGTTTTCATCACCGTACTTCACTTCCCGCTTGAGGTTTTGGTACCCCTGCAGTTCCCTGATGACACCCGTTTGGATCCCTTCCTCTACCAGGGCATTGGCCCGCCCTGTGTTGACTCCAATCAGGTCGCCGTCAGGGGTTTGCATCAGCTCCCAGGTGTGGGCGTATTTACGCTTGGGATTGTCCGAACAGGAGAACCAAACCCGCTCGCCTGGGAACTGGCAGTTCTTCATTGAACCCGTATTGGGGCAGTGCAGGGTAATCTCAGTGCCATCATCCAGCCTGACATCGGCCAGAAAGCGTTTATACCTTTGGAGCAGGATGCCGGATTGCAGTGGCGGGATAAACTCCATCCCCATCTCCCTGAAGTTGTTGAAAACCCCAAAGCCTAGCAGGCTTTACAGTTGGCAACAATTCTCATTCGGCGCGGGGCTTCAAGTGCCGGGCTGGAATGCAGTACACTGGGACCAATTGTGGCGCGAAGGCGCTCACTGCATAAAGAAGAAGGAATCGAAATGAGTCAATCCATGAAGATAGTGCTGACCCATGAGGCCCCTGCGGCCCATTGGGGCAAGGCCGATGTAACCTACAATGCTGAGCAGGCTCAGATCCACCTGCAGGGAAACGATGCTCTGCGGCAAATCCAGATGGCTGCCCGCAAGCTGCGTAACCAGGGAATCAATCAGGTTTCTTTGGTGGGAGAGGGTTGGGACCTCAACAGTCAGTGGGCCTTTGCTCAGGGCTTTGTCACTGCCAAAGGCGGACATGAGATCCAGTGGGCCGGTGATGAGGCGCTCAAGGGTGCGCTGACCAGCAGGGCTTACAGCGCATCGTTTGCCCGCAGTCTTATCAATGAAACTCCGGAAAACCTGCCTCCACTGAAACTGGCGCAGCAGGCGGCCAATTGGCTGGCCGAACTCGGCGGTGACAAGGTCAGCTACCGGATAGTTGAAGGGGAAGCCTTGTTGCAGGAGCAGTGGATAGGCATTCATGCGGTTGGCCGCGGCAGCGAAAGGCCACCTGCATTGCTGGAACTGGACTTCAACCCTCTGGGTGAAGATGCTCCCGTGTCCGTCGCGCTGGTAGGTAAGGGGATCACCTTTGACTCAGGCGGTTACAGCATCAAGGCTTCCGAAGGCATGCTGGGCATGAAGGCGGATATGGGCGGTGCGGCAACTGTTACTGCGGCGCTGGGGCTGGCGATTCAGAACGGTCTCGACAAGCGGGTCAAACTCTACCTCTGCTGCGCCGAGAACCTGATCAGTGGTCGTGCCTATAAGCTGGGAGACATACTGACCTACAAGAACGGCACCACGGTTGAAGTGGTCAATACCGATGCCGAGGGACGCCTGGTGCTGGCCGATGGTCTGCAGGCCGCCTGCGCCAGCGGTGCGACTCGGGTTATCGATGCCGCCACCCTGACCGGCGCCGCTGTGATGGCCGTTGGCCGCAACTATAACGCCATCTTCTCCCCCAGCCAGCCACTGCTGGCGTTGACGCAGCAAAAGGCGGCTCTAGTGGCCGAAAATGTTTGGCCTTTGCCGC
Source organism: Shewanella sp. K8 (assembly GCF_028823715.1). NCBI lineage: Bacteria > Pseudomonadati > Pseudomonadota > Gammaproteobacteria > Alteromonadales > Shewanellaceae > Shewanella > Shewanella sp. K8. The sequence goes on along the minus strand of NZ_JAPEHY010000037.1, from coordinate 8,783 downwards.
TGGAGCCTTGGCATAAAGAGATGTGCCCTTCTGCCTATGCCGATACCGCCAACAGCCGCCCTGTAAAAGGTGGCGGCGCCGGTGGTGCTTCCAATGCCGCCGGTTTCCTGTGGCGTTTTGTCAATGAAGGTGTGGATTGGCTGCATATCGATCTGGCCGCCGCATTTGAAGACAACGCTTCGGCCCTTTGGGCTGCAGGCGCCACGACTCATGGTATGTTGACCATAGCCGAACTGCTGGCGGACTAAGTCATAGGGAATTAACGCCCAAACCAAGCCGCCCACTGGGCGGCTTTTTAATGCCGGTGTATCGCTATTTTTCAACAAAGGGAAGTGCAGGATGAAGTTACGCAAGGCAAGAAAGGAAGACGCACAAACTGCCTGGGATATCCGTAATCTGGCTATTCAGGCCGGTTGCCAGGGGTTTTACACAAAGGCAGAGCTCAGAATTTGGACCCAAGGCGAGATGCCCTCTGTCTTTATCACCATGGTGGAGAGAGACTTTTATCTAATCGAACATCAGGGAAAAATACTGGCGACCGGCATGCTGGATAACGACCGAATTGAAGCACTGTTCGTGCATCCACAAGCCATGGGCCAAGGGCTCGGGCGTGACTTGCTCGCTCATCTCGAGTCTTTGGCGCGTGAAAGAGGCGTGACTGCGCTGACGCTGGAGTCTACCCTCAATGCCGCCGACTTCTATCGTAGCTGTGGCTTTTGCGGTGAGGGGATAAGCCAATATCACTCCCCAAGAGGCATAGTGCTCGACTGCGTGGTGATGCACAAGGCGCTTAAGTGATTCAGTCGCTTAACGGCCAACTGGCCAATATCCGGTACTCGACGCCGGTTGGAGTACTCAAAGACTCGTAGAGTTGCAGCTCGCTTGGCGTTAAATCGAGCGTTGGAATATGTTCGAGTTTCGGTAGGTTGCCAGCCCTTCGCATCAAGGTGATATGGGGACGGTAATCATATTCGCTGCTATGCAGCCCAAGGTCGTCCGCCAGTTGTTGCGCCGTCCCGGCAAGCGCCATTAACGCCGGATCCTCGGCTGTGCCGGCCAGGCAGAGTATTTTCGGCCCGGGCCAGAAACAGAGATGCTCGAGCCGCACCCGAAAGCGTTTCAAGGGCAAGCCGGGAATGGCAGCGAGTAAATTCCCGAGCTGTTCTGCCGTCACCTGGCCGAGAAACGCCAGGGTAAGGTGCAGATTGGCCTCAGTCACTTTCTTGAGACCGGGGGCTGACGGTTCATCAGCTTGTTCACATGCTTGCTGCAACGTCAGTAAGCTCGCTCTTTCTGCCGTGGTTGGCGTGAATCCCAGAAATAGCCTTTTAGGCGTAATTGAGCTCATTTTTCGTTCCCGGTTAAGACCTTGGCCTATACTGTGACTTGTACCATTGTACACAGGAGTCGATTCACTCGGTGAGAATGAAAAGCAATGGTATCGGATGGATTCTTCGGATCAAAAAACAGTCGTAAGGAAATGACCCCATTATGCCCGCGAGTCTTGCCAACCAATTACAACATGCTCTGGTGGATGTCTTCAGCGATTCTCCGCTGATCACCCTGGAGCAGAATGTTGATCGCGCCCTGGAGATCATCACCCGACAACTGGATTGTGACGGGGTGTTTGTGCTGGCGGCCGGTAAGACACCGGGGCGACTCAAGACCCGCAATCTCTACCTCAAACCCCAATTCAAGACTCAGCAAGCTTCCCGGGAATGGGGGCTGGGGAACATGCCTTTTTTTCGCAATCTGTTACGCCACCCCAAACTCTTGACCTTGGACAGTATTGAAGAGCTTCCCAAGGAAGCTCAGGAAGAGAAACGCTTCTTACGCCAGTGGCAGGTACGCAGCCTGTTGGTGCTGCCGCCACTGCATCTGGGAGATACCCATATCGCCGTTGGCGCCCTGCAATGCGGCGGCGAAAAGCGCTGGCAGGAAGATTTTATCAATGAACTCAGCCATGCTGCCGCCATGATAGGTTCGGCAATGGAGCTGACCCGCATCGCCTTGGCGCTGCTGGCCAGTGAGCGCAAGTATCAGGAGCTATTTCAACAGTTACCCCTGGCTTGCGGGCAGTTGGACAGCAGCAACCAACTGACCATGATGAACCGGATAGCCAAGCAAACGCTGGTGGCCAGTGACAGCAAGGATCTGCTGGCGTTGGTGCGTGAGGATGACAAGGGGATTTTGCTCGATACCCTGGCCGTGGTACGCGATGGGGTATTGAATCAGGCCTGGTGTGAGGTTGGTTTTCTGCATGGACAGGAGCTCTCTTGGCAAAAACTCAGTTTCAGCCGCAGTAAGGCTGATAAGCGTACCTTGGTGTTGATGGCCGAAGATGTCAGTGAACGCCACAGACTGGCCAGCGAGCTGTCATTTCACGCCAATTATGATGCGCTGACCGGCCTGCCCAACCGGGTGCATTTCGAAGCCCTGCTGGCCAAAGTGCTCGGCGAGGAACAGGCGCCGCCTGTGTGTATTGCCTTTGTGGATCTGGACCAGTTTCGGGTGATCAACAATGTCAGCGGTCATATCGCGGGTGACAGGCTCTTGTGTCAGGTGGCGCAGCGGCTCAAGCAGCTGGTGCGCAAGGGGGATGTGGTGGCCAGGCTCGGCGGCGATGAGTTCGGGATCCTGATGCATTTTTGCAACCCAGAGTCGGCTAAACATATCGCCGAGCGTATCTGTCAGCAGCTGTTCAATCACGAATTCAACTGGGAAAACCGCAAACACGGGGTCTCGGCCAGCATAGGCATAGCCCAGTTGGATCCGGCAGCCCAGGACATTTATACCGTCATGGGCCAGGCCGATGCCGCCTGCCGCCTGGCCAAGGAGCAGGGGCGCAACGGCTGGTTACTCTACGACAGCAGCGATCCCCGCCTCAAGCGGCTCTACAGCGAAATGACCGCCTCTGTCGATGTCCTCGGGGCTCTTGCCAATGACAGATTTGAGCTCTATTTCCAGGAGATCCGCCCGCTGGAGGCTACAGATAGCGGCATGCATCTGGAGATCTTGCTGCGTATGTATCAGGAGGAGGGAGAGATGTTGTCTCCGGCGATATTTCTGCCAGCGGCCGAGCGTTATAACCTGGCATCCAGGGTGGATCGCTGGGTGATAGATCATCTGCTGCTCTGGGGCAATAGGCATCTTGAGTTGTGGCAATCCCTGTCTTTGGTGTCGCTGAACCTTTCGGCGTCCTCGCTCGAGGATGAGGAGTTTATGGACTGGCTTGAGATGCGCCTGCTGGCCGAACCCGAATTGGTCGATAAGCTGTGTATCGAAATCACCGAAACTTCGGTTCTCAGCCAGCTCGAGCAGGCCCACAGGTTGATTGAGCTGCTTAAACCCCTGGGTTGTAAGCTGGCGATGGATGACTTTGGTGCCGGCTTTTCCTCTTTTGCTTACCTTAAACAGTTGGCGGTGGATTATGTGAAGATTGACGGCCAGTTTGTGCTCAATCTCTGTGAAGACAAGGCGGATCAGGCGATTATTGCCGCCATGTGCCAGTTGGGAAGGCAGATGGAGTTTCAAACTATTGCCGAGTTTGTGGAAACCGAGGCCATAGTGGCGAAACTGCAGGAGCTGGGGGTGGATTATGCTCAGGGCTACGCCATAGGCAAGCCCAGGCCCTTACTTGAGCTGAGTGAGTCCAACCGCAGTTGTGCCAATGCTTATTGATTCATACAGGCTGGCACAGACTGACATCAGGATACCTGGTGTAGTTTGCAGGACATGCTCAGGGCCTTCCTGTTAGCCACGGCGGCTGAAACTGGTTACACTGAGCGCCTGTTTTTGTAAGCCATGCCCTGAATCTTGAACGACTTACCCATTCAATCCCTGTTGCCTCAACTGCGCCAAACCTTGGCCACTTGTCGGCAAGTTATCCTCGAGGCGCCTACCGGAGCCGGTAAATCCACCGCGCTGCCCTTGGCACTGCTCGACTGGCCGGAAATCGACGGCAAGATCCTCATGTTGGAGCCCCGGCGGGTTGCAGCGCGGGCCATCGCCGGCTTTTTGGCGCGCCAAAGAGGGCAGGCACTGGGGCAAGAGGTGGGGTTCAGGGTTCGTGGTGAGAGTCAGGTCAGCGGCAACACCCGACTCGAGATCATCACCGAGGGGGTACTGACCCGCATGATCCAGCAGGACCCTGAGCTCAAGGGCGTTGCCATGATCATTTTCGATGAGATCCATGAGCGCCATCTGAGCACAGATCTCGGTCTGGCGCTGGCACTGGAAGTGCAGGCCTCATTGCGGGACGATTTACACTTGCTGGCCATGTCGGCAACGCTCGAAGGCTTGCCGTTACAAACCTTGATGCCGGATGCCAAGCTGCTTGTCAGTGAGGGCCGCAGCTACCCTGTGACTATCGCCTACAGCGCCGCTTCGGCGCAGAGGCGCAGCGGTTCGGGTTCCGGCTCTGGCATGGCACCTTGGCTTGAACATATTGGGCGGCAGTTGCTGGCGCTGCTGGATCCTCAGCAGGCCAGTGCTTTGGGGGTTAGCGAAGCGCAGCAACAGGGCTCGATACTCGCCTTCCTGCCGGGACAGGGGGAAATTCAGCGCCTCAAGCACTATCTGCAATCCAGAGTTGCAGCCAATGTGCGCATTTGTCCTCTCTACGGCTCATTGAGTGCAAAAGAGCAGGATGCGGCGATTGCCCCGGCCAATGCCGGTGAGCGTAAGCTGGTACTGTCCACCAACCTGGCGGAATCCAGTCTGACCATAGAGGGGATTACTCTGGTGGTGGACAGTGGTTACAAGCGCCAGGCCAGTTTCAACCCCCGCAGCGGCGTGACCCGTTTGGGACTCAAGCGTATCAGCCAGGCATCGGCCACTCAAAGAGCCGGGCGGGCTGGGCGCACCAGTGCGGGTTTTTGCTTAAGGCTTTGGGGCCAGGAGGTGCACGGCCGCTTGCCGCAGGCGGATGAACCGGAAATCTTGCATGCCGACTTGCTCTCCATGGCCCTGGATGCGGCCTGCTGGGGTGTGCGCAGCCTCAGTGACTTGCCTTTACTGACACTACCGGCCAGAGCCAATGAGGCGGTGGCCTGGCAGCTGTTACAGTCGCTGCAATTGGTTGACCCGCAACGTAAGCTTACCGCCCATGGCCGCGCGGCCTATGCACTGGGGGCGCAGCCACGGTTGGCGCACATGCTGCTCCGGGCGCAAAGCCTGGGGCAGGCGCGCGGCGACCCCGAACTAGCCGGTCTGGCTTGTCTGCTGGCTGCCTTATTGGAGGCCAGAAGCCTTGCGGGCAACGGCGCCGACATCATGGATAAACTTTCTCAGGCCACTCAAGGCCTTGAAGCCAGACAAGTCGGCAACTGGCTCAGACGCTTAGGGCTTAATGGCAAGGCGGCGGATTTTCTGAAATTGGCGAATCGTGCCGATTGCGCCCTGTTGTTGGCGTTGGCATTTCCTGACAGGATAGCCAAGGCAAGAGGCGTCGAGGGTTACCAGTTGGCCAATGGCAGCGGCGTGGTGCTCGATGCCGGTGACAGCCTCAGCGGCTGCGAGTTTCTGGTGGTGGCCGATTACCAGGAGACCGAGGGCCGCAGCGCCGGCCGCATCTATCTGGCGGCCGAATTACCGACGGGATTGCTGGAAAATGAGCTGGCCTTTCTCTGTACCTGGCAACAGCAGGCGGGCTGGGATGAGTCCAAGGGACGTTTCTTTGCCGAGCGCCAACTGCGTCTGGGGGAGATAGTACTCAAGCGGGAGTCCGAGAAAGAGGCGGATCCCAAGCTGAGGGCTCAGGCGATTATGGCGCTGCTGCGCAGTAAAGGCTTGGCGCTGCTCAATATGGATGAGGATGTCAGGCAGCTCCAGTTCAGGCTGGCACTGGCAAGATCCAAAGACCCTAGCCTATTTCCGGACAGCAGCGATCCGGCGCTGCTGGATTCTCTCGAAGAGTGGTTAGAGCCGTTTTTGAGCGATATCAAGCAGCTAAAGGGATTAATGGCATTGGATATCAAGCAGCTGCTGTTCAATCGCCTCGAGTGGCAGGCGCAGCAGACACTGAATGAATGGCTGCCGAGTCATTGGAAAATGGCCACGGGCACCCGGGCACCGATCCGCTATGATGCCGGCGGCAGGGCGCTGCTGAGTGTGCGTCTGCAGGAAGCGCTGGGCATGGCCGAAAGCCCGCGGCTGCTGCAAGGGGAACTGACCGTAACCATGGAACTCTTGTCTCCGGCGCAGCGCCCTTTGGCGCTGACGGCCGATCTGGCCAGTTTTTGGCAAGGGCCCTATGTCGAAGTGAAAAAAGAGATGCGTGGGCGCTACCCTAAACACCTGTGGCCCGACGATCCGGCCAATACTTTGCCGACTAAATTCACCAAGAAAAAGACCTTGAATATCCAGCAGTAAATTTTGGGATAAGCATGACCACCAAGAAAAGTACCACGAAAAAAAGTATCAGAAAAACCAGCAGCAAGAGCAAACCGGCGCAGCAAAGCCCTGGGTTGTGGCGCAGGTTATGGTCGATAACCTGGAAGCTGGCCCTTATTCTGGTAGCGGCGTTGACTATCTATTGTATCTACCTGGATCAGATCATCGCCCGTAAGTTTGAAGGGCAGAAGTGGCACCTGCCGGCGCAGGTGTTCAGTCGCTCCATGGCACTCTATCCCGGGGCGGCGGTGAGCCATGCCCAGCTGATGGCCGAACTTAAGCTGCTGGGCTATCGCAAGGTGGCCAATCCGCGCCAGGTGGGGGAGTTTTCTGCCTCCAGTACCCGAATCGAGCTGTGGCGCCGCCCCTTCCTGCATCCTGAGGGTAGCCAGGCAGAGCAGCGGGTGATGATAAGTTTCGACTCCAACGGCGTCACTTCAGTGGCGCGTATGAGCGACAAACGCCAACTGGCGGTGTTTCATCTCGAACCTGTACTGCTGGACAGGATCATCGCCGGCGATGGTGAGGACAGGCTGTTTGTACCAACCGAACAGATCCCCGAAAACATAGTCGAAGCGCTTATTCTGGTGGAAGACCGCAGCTTCTATGAACACCACGGGGTGAACCCCTTTGCCATCGCCCGTGCCCTGCTGGTCAATATCAGTGCCGGTCGCACGGTACAGGGCGGCTCGACCCTGACCCAGCAGCTGGCGAAGAACTTCTTCCTCTCCAGCGAGCGCTCCTTGATCCGTAAGGCCAGAGAGGCCCTGATGGCGCTGATTATCGATTTTCGTTACAGCAAGGATGAAATCCTCGAGGCCTATCTCAATGAGGTCTACATGGGACAGGACAAATCCAGAGCCGTGCATGGCATGGGGCTGGCATCGCAATTCTATTTTGGCCGCCCCGTAGGAGAGCTGACCCTGGCGCAGCAAGCCTTCCTGGTCGCCGCTATCAAGGGGCCATCTTACTACAACCCCTGGCGCTATCCTGACAGGGCTCAGGAGCGGCGCGATCTGGTGCTCCGGCTGTTGATGGAAGGCAGCAAAATTTCTGTTGACCAATACAAGGCGGCAGCAGAGTCGCCGCTGGGATTAAGGCGCTCGGACAAACCTGTGCACCAGAAACTGCCGGCCTTCTTTGCCGTGGTCAAACAGGAACTCAAGGATCGCTACGGTGCGGCGCTGCTGAAGCAGTCCGGCGTCAAGGTCTATACCACCTTGGACCCCATGGCACAGGAAGCCGCCGAAAACGCCGTTGAGCGAACCCTGAAGGAGCTTGGCAAGAAAGATAAAGAGTTGCAGGTAGGCATGGTGGTGACCGACAAGTACAGCGCCGGTATCGCCGCCATGGTGGGCGACAAGGTACCTGGCTACGAGGGTTTCAACCGGGCGGTGGAAATTCGCCGTCCCATAGGTTCACTGGTCAAGCCCTTTGTTTATGCCACGGCGCTGGCTCAGGGCAGCAAGTTCAATCTCGCCAGCCCCCTCAAAGATGAGGCCATTACCCTCAAGAATGAGCAGGGCAAGACCTGGTCGCCACAGAATGTGGATCGCAAGTTCCGTGGCCAGGTGCCACTGTTGACGGCGTTCAAGAAATCGATGAATGTGCCGACCGTTAATTTGGGGATGAATGTCGGCGTCGATGCCGTGGCCGCGACGCTAAAAGAGGCCGGCTGGAATGAAGCTGTATCGGCTTATCCTTCCATGTTGCTCGGCGCCGTGAACGGTTCCCCCTTGATGGTGGCGCAGGTATATCAGACCCTGGCGGACGGTGGCCGTTATCGTCAGCTCAATGCGGTGACTGCCGTGCTGGACAGCGACAACCAGCCCCTGCCTGTGGCCAGTATGCCACGCCATGAGGCGATAACGCCTGCGGCCAACTATCTGGTGCAGTACGCCATGACCAAGGTGGTGGAGTCCGGCACGGCTTCGCGTCTGGGGGCGGCCTTCCCCGGCGTGATGCTGGCGGGCAAGACGGGCACCAGCAACGACCGCCGCGACTCCTGGTTTGCCGGGTTTGACGAGCGTAACGTTGCCGCCGTTTGGGTTGGCCGCGATGACAACGGCAAGACCCAGTTCTATGGCAGCAGTGGTGCCATGACGGTTTATCAACGCTTCCTCGCCGAGCGGCCGCCACTGGGGCTGAGGTTGCCGCCGGTCAACGGCGTGGTGCAGGGCTATTTCGATCGGGATACAGGTGCAGCGAAACAAGCCGATTGCCGTAATGTGGTGGCGGTACCTGCGCTGGCCGACAGTTATCATCCGGCGCCCAACTGCGGTGAACCTCTGCCTTGGTGGAAGCGGATCCTCGGTGGTTAACCGTGTAGAGGCTAAGGAAGGTGTGAACAAGTCCCATGTGTGCTCTGCGTCGGCTTACGGGCCTGGATG
>NZ_JAPEHY010000036.1:0-52654 GCF_028823715.1 Shewanella sp. K8 | reverse complement strand
ATCTACATCATCTAAGCAAAACTCTCTCATTAAGAGACGAGGTGTTTCTATTAAAGTATTCATATTCTATATTCGTTCTTTAATCTATAATCTATTTTGTAATTTTCTTGTGACATCATGTTCAGTTAACAATTAATATAACGCCGCCAACACAGACCGAGCGGTAGCGAGGTCCAGTGCAACGCAGCTTTTTTGCATTGTACGATTGTGCTTGGCCTTGTTATATTTTTAATTGAAATGATGTTATAAATCTCTTTAAGCGATCTTCAGCGCCTTCAGAGGCATTATCAGCATTGGGCGCCATTCGGTTTATACAAATAAACGCTGAGTTATCATTTTTTTCGATATATGTGCAGCTATGTAAAACATCAAGCGCCTTAGCTGTTACGCCTAGAGAACTTCTTTCTGGTATATGCTGTGAATATGTAACCAGCATTGTCTGAATTCCTGAGCTAGCTATTGTTTTTACAGCTCTATTTCTGAAAGGTGTGTTGTAGGCACTCTCCATTTGCTTTTTGTAAGATTCAAAAGCGACGTTCTCTAATTTCTCTTCAGGGATTACATTTTTGAAAACTTTTATTCGATACACTTCTTCCGGCGCGGCTGATGAAGAGAACTGGACACTATTCTCCTTATTGCTGTATCTCTCTGCTATGGCCATATATGTATATTCATAGCTGTCTTTATCAAAGGGTGAATTAACAATAAAACTCTTGTCTTGTGCCGTGTATATACCATCCGAGAGGTCGCCATTTGTAAATTTCGGGGCAGGAATAAGACCTCCAATAGTTCCACCAGTCGAGCTGCAACCTATTAGGCTGATTAATAAAACCAGATAGAAAGTGAAAATTTTCATTCTATGCATCATAACCTCGTAGTTTACTTAGAAATATAACGCAAAGCACACGGGCGGAAAAACGTGTTAGCATTTGACGTCCCAGAGGCCGCAGGCCACGAGTGATACGCCTAGTTATATAACATGCTAGTTTTTACCACCGATAAATTTGCCAATTACAACCAATATTGTCCTAACAACTAATGCCGGCAACCTAAATTTGTTGCCCAATCAAATGAGCTTTCATCAGTAGGCGCAATTTTTAAGTAAAAATCATTAGATGACGGTTGAAACGCATCAACTGGCAATAAGTCTATCGCGAAACCTGCAACTCCAAATAAGAGAACTAAACAGCCAACGATGATCAGGGCTTCACTCACTTGAATCTGCCTCTTGTTATATAACAGCTGTATAGTGCGCATGCGCGTTTTAGTCCTCAGATGAGTGTAAACGCGCATGCGCGGTTTCCAAACCTATTATCTACCAGCTGTATTTTTTAACTCTATGAGTTTAATGATATTTCTTGAAGTGTTACGGAAATAACGCGCAAGCTTAGCTGTAAGTTCCCGGCATTTTGTCCGGAACGTCAATAATACTGTATAAAAATCAGTTCTGAGCTGCTTGTCATAAGCGCTTCAATCCGTACAACCAAGGGCCCTTCAACCCAGACCCTACAAAAATGTTAAGTAAAGCCATGGCTACCGCACGGGTCCAAACTCCGCTTGTCCCTGCATTCCGCTGAAAACGGAAAAGTGCTACTGCTTTCGGCCTTAAGCTTAAGGAAGTGCTAAAGCTAAGCGTTTGAATTGGTTATACAATACCCAGTACTGAATTTGAAAACAATTAGCCAAAGGTCAAGTTTTGACAAAGGCAACAAAACCCTTATTTGGTTTATTTTTGAAGTAGAATTGACTGGGTTTGAAACCTGAAGCTCCACAACTTTACGCCGCTGGAACAGCGGCTATTATAGCTTCCAGCTAAAAGTTCCTAAGTTAGTACTGGCCGAGCTTCCGGCCACGGTGTAGCCCATCACCTGTGGTGCACCTTTCGCACAGGCGATACTGTGACACGCTGCGAGTACGTCCCTGTAAGCTCTGCCTCGCCATCCCTGGCTCGGAAGGTCACAGTTCCACCTGTGCCTGGAAAATAGGTGTATGTCTGCAAACTCTTCAGATATTTCAAGCTACTCAGCGCTAACAGAGTTGTACCAATTCCCCCTCGGTGTCGCCGAAAGCCGTTGGCGCAAATAACGTGGCTGAGGCATGGATGCCGAAGCAGCGACAGTCGAATCAGGGATGAGCGTCTGAAGCGATAGTTATTTGCGCCATTAGGCCGAGGGGCTTTCGACACCGTGTGGGGCGGCAAGGGAGATCCAAGAGGGGATTGCTGTTGATCCCTTCTTGGTCGGGTGTGGGGCGAAGCTCCACGACTTTACGCCGCTGGCACAGCGGCTAGCATTGCTTTCAGCTCAAAATAGCCAAATAACATAGATTGAACTTCCAGCAACGGACGTCTCCCATTGCCTGCCGCAGGCTTATGCACAGGCGATCAGGCGATGCTGTGACTCGGCGAGAGTTGCACAGCAACATGCTTTCGAGCACGAACTAGGGTGGCCGTTAAACAGGGAAGTTGTTGTGAATACGTCCATGTAGCCTCGACGAAAACGTCCCTGTTTTCGACGGTCACAGTTCCGCCTGTGCCTGGAAATTAGGTGTATGTCTGCAGACACTTCAGATGTTCCAAGCTACTCAGCGCTAACAGAATTACACCGATTCCCCTTCGAAGCCGCCGCTAGGCTTTGTTTGCATATTGGCGTAGCCGAGGCCGGCTTGGAAAATTGAAAACGAATTTTCCGAAGCAATGCCTGATATGAAGAAACAATGCTTGATAAGAAAATGCCCTCCTATTGGAGGGCATTCATTGATGAGTACAACCTGGCTTAAGCGTTTCTCGGTTGCTCAGGCTTATCTATATCCAAAGTCACTTCATAGGCCACATTGTTTTGGCTGACAGGCTTTACCGTCTCCACTTTGGGCTCGACACTGGCCTTGGTATCCCGGGCGATTTGCAGCGCTTCATGGGTGAGCATGTTGTTGCCACTCAACAGATCATTCAGGCCGCCCTTTTCGGCATCTACCAGCCCCAACTCTCTGAGCATGGCGTCGACCACAGGCGCGTTGGCACGGTAGTTGAGCGCTGCACTGGTCACCTGCTCGGCTATGCCGCCCTTGACACCGGCGCTATCGGAAGCTGTCCCCAATTGGCCGGTTACGCCGCTGCCATAGCCTTGAAGGATCTTGATGCCTTCGATGTTTTCCAGTGGTTTAACCGCATTGGCGACGATTTCCGGCAGAACTTTGAGGATCGCCAGTGAACGCTGCAGGGCAACTTGCTCGTCACGCAACACGTTCTCGGCTTCGTGCAGCGCCTGTTTACCGGCCGCTTCCACCGCATACACCTTCTCATCGGCCTCGGCCTTGAGCATCTTGGCATCGGCACTGGCGCGGGCTTCGGTCAGTATCGCTATGGATCTGTCTTCGGCGGCGCGTTTCTCGGCTTCAGCCTGAACTGTGACCCCAACGGCTTCCCGCTCCGCCTCTTTACGGGCGTCAATAACTTCAATCTCTTTGCGACGATTAGCCTCAGCCACCTGACGCACTGTGATTACCGCTTCCTCTTTTTCAACCTTGAGCTTTTCGGCCTCGGCGGCGCGGGCCCTGGCGGCAGATTCTTCTTCCGACTTGGCGGCAACCGCAATCTGTTTCTCCTGTTCAGAGACTTCGATATCTCGCAGCTGCTGAATTCTGGCCTGCTCAATTTGCTTACGCTTTTCAATTTCGCGGGTTTCTATGTCTTTGGTCTTTTCAATTTCCGCCGACTCGATGGCGCGTTCCTTGGCGATTTCCGCCTCCCGCTCCTCACGTTGCTTTTGCTCTTTCTGCTTGATGATCTCGGCCTTTTGCTCGGCGCGCTTGAACTCCAGTGCCTGTTGCTGGATCAAACGTGCTTCCTCTTCGGCCTTTTCAATGTTCAGCGACTCTTTTTCGGCTTCCAGGTTACGCAGCTCAATCTGGATCCGGTTGTCCTGCTGAATATCGTTGGTTTCTTTACGTTTTTCTTCGATGATCTTGGCGAGTCTGGCACGACCTTCGGCGTCGAAGGCGTTGTTCTCATTGAAGAACTCCAGCTCTGTCTGGTCAAAACCTGTCAGAGAAACCGACTCCAGTTCCAGACCGTTTTTCTCGAGATCGTTGGCAACGTTGTTCTGCACCCGCTGTACAAAGTCGGCCCGCTGTTCGTGCATCTCTGTCATGTTCATTTCGGCAGCCACGGCGCGCAGCACGTCAACAAACTTGGATTCCATCAGCTTCTTGAGCTCTTCCACCCTATTGGTGCGACCGCCCAATGTCTGGGCCGCCATGGAGATACCTTCGGCATTGGGAGCCACCCTCAAGTAAAAGTCGGCCTTGACGTCCACCCGCATTCTGTCTTTGGTGATCAGGGCATCTTTTTGGGTCTTGCCCACTTCGATGCGCAGGGTGTTCATATTGACATGAATAATTTCATGCAGTACCGGCAGGACAATGGCACCGCCATCTTTTACTACCTTTTCACCACCGAAACCCGTGCGCACAAAGGCCATCTCTTTGGTGGCGCGGCAATAGAGCTTGGCAAAAATAAACCCTATCACCAACAGACAGAGCACTACTGCGCCTGCGGTAAACAGCAACATACTGGTGCCACTGGTATTCAAACCCGGGATGGTTTCCATTCCTGTTGTTTCCTTCTTTGGTTAGATTATTGTTCAAAACGGGTGGCAGACCACACGCGGCCGCTGCGTCTTAGCAGCACCACTTGCACCCCTGCCGGGAATTCGGTGTCTTCGTCTTCGGGCTCGACCAAGACATAGTGTTTCTGACGGTACTGATCCTGAACCACAGCCTCGCTGGGATTGCCCTTGATGGCACAGCCGAGCGTCACTGTGCCGACGCTGCCGCTGAGATCTTCGATTGAGACAGCACTGGATTCATTTTTGGGAAGAATTAGGGCCAACTGCCTACCGAGGAAATGGCAGGCAACCGCCGCCAACGGCAAAGCCAGCAGCAAAGAAAACACTTGCGGCAACAGGGCAGAGGTGAGCAGCCAGGAAAAATAGTTAAGCAGGTAGCCAGCAATACTGAAACATCCCAGCGCCAGCACAAACCAGATGAGCACAGGCAGCCTATCCAGGCAGAGCCAACCGGCCAGTGCTGTCAGTCCGCCCTGAGGCAAGTCAGTATCAAGATCGGCATCGGGAAGCCAGTCATCCATGGCGGCCATCAGGCTGATACCCGCGATTAATGTGAGTCCCTCTATCACTCCAAGCAGTGCCACTATTGCCAAGGCTACAGCATAGGGCAGATTGGACTGGGCCAGAAAAAAGTCCAGCACAGGATTCCTCCTTGTGGGCGACGACCGCTCCCGGTCGCCAACATTCCATATATGCCTGTTAAATTCAGGTAATTCCTGAGTTTACCTCCAGGCAAGCTTGGACTCCAATAGCTTTTATCTGCATTTGACGTCAGAAATCGGAAGCAGTTCACACTAAGGCTTAGGTTATATAAGGTTTTATGCTGCCATCGCAACGCTTGAGGCTTAACCAGGCTCAGTTAACCTTAAGTCGCAAACTGCCGGCTCAATATCGGCAACAGGGAATAACCCAATTAGTGCCACGCCTTTATTTTTTGTTACAAAACATTATGTTAATCAATCTACGCATGAGTAAAGCCTACTGAAAACTGCTTGAGTATCGTCCCTTGGCTTGGTTAGCATAGGGGCAGTTATTCTTTGATGAATGCCAGACATTCCAGAGCACACCATGACAGCCAAAACCGAATATCAGCAACTTTGCCAGCACTTTCGTACCATCAGCCACTTCGAGCATTTCAGTGCCCTGGGGGACTGGGATCAAGCCACCATGATGCCCATGGGCGGCAGCGAGGCCCGCTCCGAGGCGATGGCCGAGTTGGCATTACACATTCACAGTTTAAAAACCTCGCCCCGGCTTGCCGAATGGCTGGATAGCGCCGAAGCCAAGGCCGCCGAACTCAGTATCGAGCAGCAAGCCAACCTCAGAGAGATGCGCTGGCAGTATGCTCAAGCCATAGCCGTGCCGGGGGACTTGGTGCAGGCCAAGACGCTGGCGGGTTATCGCTGTGAAAACCAATGGCGCGAACAGCGGCAAAACAACGATTGGCAAGGGTTTCGCCCCAATCTAGAGGCGGTAATCGCCTTGGTGCGAGAAGAAGCCCAGGCTCGCTCGGCGCACACAGGCAAGGCCGGTTACGATGCCCTGCTGGACAGATTTGAACCCGGCATGACATGTGAGCGGCTGGAGACCACTCTCGGAGCGGTGCGGGACTGGTTGCCCGAGCTTATCCAAAAAGTGAAGCACAAGCAGCTGCACCAGAGTTACAAGAGCAGCGCCGGCGACTACCCGATAGCAGACCAAAAGCTGCTGGGACGGGAGGTAATGCAATACCTGGGATTTGATTTCAACCAAGGGCGTTTGGATGTCAGCTCGCACCCATTTTGCGGTGGCGTGCCCGGTGATATCCGCCTGACCAGTCGCTACACGGAAGATGACTTTATCGCTGCCCTCACCTCCACTATTCACGAAACGGGTCATGCCCGTTACGAGCAGGCACTGCCAAATGATTGGCGAGGACAACCCGCCGGAATGGCTCGCTCCATGGGGATCCACGAGAGTCAGAGCCTGTTTTTTGAGATGCAACTCGGTGGCAGCCGCGCCTTTATCAGCAAGCTCTATCCCAGAATTCGCCGACATCTCGACTGCCCGGTATCGGCCCATGAACTGGTCGACAATATCACCCGGGTCAAACCGGGTCTTATCCGGGTCGATGCCGATGAAGTCACCTATCCGGCGCACATACTGCTGCGATTTGAAGCCGAGCAGGCCTTTATCGACGGCAGCCTGGAAGTGAAAGACCTACCTGATTTCTGGGATCAAAAGATGCAGCAATATCTGGGGCTGAGTACTGCCGGCAATTATAAAGATGGCTGCATGCAGGATATTCACTGGACCTTGGGCGAACTGGGATATTTCCCCAGCTATACCTTGGGCGCCATGTATGCCGCCCAGCTGAGATTTGCCATGGAAACCGAGTTGGGCCCCATTGAAGCCCTGCTGAGCCAGGATAAGCTGGGGCAGATTTGCGACTGGCTGGATGAAAAGATCTGGTCCAAGGGGTGCCTGCTGGAAACCGATGAACTGATCCGCAGCGCCACAGGGCAGAGTCTGGATCCCAACTTCCTGCAGCGCCATCTGCAGCAGCGCTATCTGGATTAATTTATCTGCAAAAATGGTATAATGGCACGTTTCTACGAAGTAACTGAAAAGAGAAAGTGAATTCAGATGTTGATACGCGCCATTAGCCAGGATGACTGGCAAGCCATAGGCGAAATTCAAGCAGAGTGCTACCACGCTCTGGCCCCCGAACCTTTACATGTGCTCAAGAGCAAGTGGCAGGCATCACCGCAAACCTGCTATGTCCTTGAAAAGAGTGACCAGGTGGTAGGCTATTGTCTGGCTCATCCCTGGACCGAAGACACCCCTCCGCCGCTGTACAAGGCGATTACCACACTGCCCAAGGCCGACACCCTTTATCTGCATGATATTGCCATCAGCAACAGGGCTCAGGGATTCGGCGCCGGACGTAAACTGTTTGATACCCTCAAGCTTCAGGCGGAAAAACTGCGCCTGGGTTCCTTGTCACTGGTGGCAGTACAGGGCGCCTGTGGTTATTGGGAAAAGCTCGGCTTTAACCACAAGCGTATCGAAAAATCGCTGGCCACCTATACAGATGACGCCAGTTATATGGTCTATCCGGTAGCCCGCTGACAGATGCAACCCACACTCATCACCATAGGCTTGTTGTGCCTGAGCAATATCTTTATGACCTTTGCCTGGTACGGCCACCTCAAGTCCCTTTCAGGTAAACCCTGGATCATTGCAGCTTTGGTCAGTTGGGGCATAGCCCTGTTCGAATATCTTTTGCAGGTACCGGCCAACCGTATTGGTTATAGTGTAATGAATGTGGGCCAGCTCAAGATACTTCAGGAAGTCATCACCCTGAGTCTGTTTGTTCCTTTTTCATTCTATTACCTTAAAGAACCACTGAAACTGGACTATCTTTGGGCCGGGTTGTGTATGCTCGGCGCCGTTTATTTTATATTTCGCAGTAAGTTCGGTTGAGCACACTGCTTTAATGAGGACACAAGATGGCACGTCAGGTCGCCTATGAATACAAGGGGGTCGCGAAAGTGATCAACTTTGCCTATGACAAATACCACGACATGTACGAGGCTGTTGCCGCCGCCGAGGGAATAGATCTCAGCCGTTTTCTGGCGATGGAGCAGCAAGTCGCCATGACAGCCAAAGGCGGTGGCGCCCTGAAGAGCTATCGCACTAGTGAATTCGCCCGTATGGGGTTTCGTCATATCCACTTTGTTAAAGAAGAAGAGCAGGGTTAATACCTGCCCAAAAGAGGGTTAAGCCATGATAAATCCAGAGCACGCCAATTTTCCCCGAGCCGGCTTTTTCAAGCGCCTCGGTGCCGCCGTTTATGATCTGCTGCTGGCGGTAGCCGTCTACATGTTTGCCGGTGCCATAGGATTTGGGATCTTTACCGGCCTGACCGCCTCCGGCCTCATTCCCATGGGGAACTATGAACATGTTTCGGATCTGCTCAATGGCAACAGCCTCTATCACGGCCTCTATCAGTTGTGGCTGGCCTGCTGTGTGGCCGGTTTCTACGCCCTGTTCTGGTCCAAGGGCGGCCAGACGCTGGGCATGCGTGCCTGGCGCCTCAAGGTGCAACATCCCAATGGCCAAAACCTGAGTTTTATTACCGCGCTGGCACGGGTAGTTTGGTCCTTGTTGGGGATAGGCAACCTGTGGATCCTGTTCAATGGTGACAAACTGGCACTGCAGGACAGCATGACCCGCTCAGAAGTGGTGCTTCTCAGTAAAGAAGCCAACTCACTGCGTAACTGGCACGGAGCCTGAGACACGGATTCTGAGATAATAGCCTGAAATACCCAGGTAACGATGGCATTAAAATAAAGCGTTCTAGATGCCTCCAATACGCAAACCACAGCAAAAAGCCCTGTCACTGACAGGGCTTTTTCATAGGGTTAATCAACAAGGGAGGCTTTAAACTGCAGCGGCTTTACTCTCAAGCCCTCAATCCTCAGCGTCCTCAGCGGCGGATATAGTAGATAGCCGCGCCGGTAAACAGCACACTCGGCATCATGGCGCCCATCAAGGCCGGCAGCTCATAGACTATGCTCATGGGGCCGAAGATCTCATTACAGATATAGAAGGTAAAGCCGGCTATCACCCCGAGTAATACCCTGGCTCCCATGGTGACGGTTCGCAGCGGCCCGAACACAAAAGAGAGCGCCACCAGCATCATCACAGCCACTGTGATGGGCTGCATCACCTTACGCCACAGTGCCAACTCATAGCGACTGGCATCCTGATTGTTGTTCTTCAGATAATCGAGATAACCGACCAAACCACGGATAGACAGGGCATCGGGTTTAACCGACACCACGCTCAGCTTGTCCGGTGTCAGACTGGAGGGCCATCTGTCTTCCTTGAGGTTATCCAGCACCACTTGCTCATTTTTGAACACAGTGCGGCGAACCTCCAATAAACGCCAATATTCCTTGGTATAGATAGCCTGCTCGGCGTGCACCACACTGGCCAACTTCTGCTCTGAGTCAAACTCATAGAGGGTAATATTGCCAAGACGGGTCACATCCTCAATCTCGCCGATGTTGACGAACAGGTTTCCGTCTCTGGCCCAAATCCCGCGGTGGGACTTAATCAGGTTACCGCCGGAGATCTTGTTCGTCTTAAGCTCATAGGCCTTCTGCTCCGCCACCGGTGCGCCCCATTCACCCAGTACCATCACCAACAGCATCAAAGGGACCGCCGTCTTCATCGCCGACAGGGTGATCTGCAGCCGTGACATGCCGGAGGCCTGCATCACTATCAGTTCAGAGTTGGAGGCCAGCATGCCCATACCGATGAGGGCCCCAAGCAGCACGGCCATGGGGAAGAACATCTCCACATCTCTTGGGATCAAAAACAGCACATAGACGGCGGCGTCCATCATGGTGTAGCTGCCCCGGCCCACCAGACGCAGCTGATCGACCCATTTGATGATCCCGGAAAGTCCGGTCAAAATCAGCAGACACAGGGCCGAGGTGCTGAGCAGTACTCTGGCAATATACCAGTCCAGTATCTTCATGCTGCGGCCCCCCGGCGTTTGAACAGGCCGGTCAGGCGAGTGCCCAAAGGTCTGCCCTTGCCTATCAGCAAGATGCCCATCACCAATGCCGAGGCATGGATCCACCACATCCCCAGCCAGGCCGGGATAACCTCATCCTGCAGCGCCTTGCGCCCGGCGACCATCAAGCCGAAATAACCAAGATAGAGCAATACCGCCGGGAACACCTTGGCAAATTTGCCCTGGCGCACATTAACCCGCGCCAGTGGCACAGCAATCAGCGTCATCAAGGGGATCGCCAGCGGAATGGCCAGTCGCCAGTGGAATTCGGCCACGGCTTCCGGCCCCGGCGTATTGAGCAGTTCCTTGAAAGGCACGGCAGATAACTTGCGATCCCTCTCATCCACTTCCTGCTCTTTGAGCTGCATCTGATAACCGCCGAACTCAATCACCTGGTAATCCACCCGGTTCGGAGCTCCCTGATAACGCACGCCGTCATCGAGCTTGAGCCGCTGACCACCGGTTGCGTCTTCCACTACCCGGCCACCATGGGCCACGACCAAGTTGGTAACGCCGCTCTCGTCTTCCGCATCGGGAAGCTGGGCCACAAAGACTTTTTCCAGTTCGTTGTCTTTACTGATTTTTTCAACAAAGAGCACAGCCCGGCCATTGGCACTGGTTTGAAAACGTCCCTGAACCAGGGCGGCCAGCCCGGCCTCTGACTGAGCCTTTTCCAAAACCGTGTGCTGTTTGTCCTGCGCCCAAGGCGCGACATAAAGCGCCAGATAACCGGTAAACAGGCTGTTGAGCAACGCCAGGATCAGGGTTACCCGGGTGACATACCATTCGCTGATGCCGACCCCGTGAAAGACCACCATCTCATTTTCTGCATACATGCGGCCATGGGCGAGCAAGATCCCCAGAAACAGACTTAGAGGTAGAATTAGCACTGCCAGTTCAGGCAGATTGAGGCCTATCAGTGTCATCACCAGGGAAGCGGGAAATTCGCCATCGGAGGCATCGGCCAGGATGCGGACAAATTGCTGGCTGATAAAAATAGCTAACAAGACTGAAAGCACCGCTATTTGTGCCTTCAAAACTTCGCGGATCAAGTATCTAAATACAATCACAGGCTGAATCCGGTATCCAAACTTATCTTTTTGCTGGTGTCAGTGTTACTTTCATGTAGACTGTCTACTTTTGATAGTTTTCTGACCATAACAGGCGGCATTTTGGTTGTTTCAGGCGTATGATTCTTGTCAGCCAAACCAGCCCCCTGCTGCAGGAAATTTTCCGCCTTTGGGCGGCACAAGCAGACATTATCCAATAAATAAAAAAGTTTGTCTTTAAAAGAATCTAGGAGAGCTCATGGAGTTTAGCGTAAAGAGCGGCAGCCCCGAAAAACAGCGCTCGGCCTGCATAGTTGTAGGCGTTTACGAACCCCGTCGCCTGTCCGGCATCGCCGAACAACTGGACAAAATCAGTGAAGGTTACATCAGCAACCTGTTGCGTCGCGGCGATCTGGAAGGTAAGCCCGGGCAGATGTTGCTCCTGCATCATGTACCCAATGTACTGAGTGAGCGGGTTCTGCTGGTAGGTTGCGGAAAAGAACGAGAACTAGACGAGCGCCAATACAAGCAGATCATCACCAAGACGATCAACACCCTCAATGATACCGGCTCAATGGAAGCCGTTTGCTTCCTGACCGAACTGCACGTTAAAGGCCGCGACACTTATTGGAAAGTGCGCCAGGCAGTGGAAACCACCAGCTCTACCCTCTACAGCTTCGATGGACTCAAGACCCGCAAGGGCGAGACCCGCCGACCGCTGCGCAAACTGGTATTCAACGTCCCTACCCGCCGTGAACTGACGGTCGGCGAGCGCGCCATCGAGCACGGTGTCGGCGTTTCCGCCGGTATGCAGTTGTGCCGCGACGTGGCCAATATGCCACCCAACATCTGTAACCCGGCTTATCTGGCCTCCCAGGCCCGGCAACTGGCCGAAGTGCACGAGAACCTGAAGGTCAGCACTGTCGGTGAAGAGCAGATGGCCAAGCTTGGCATGAACGCCTACCTGGCCGTGGGCCGTGGCAGTGCCAACGAGTCCATCATGACAGTGATGGAGTATCAGGGCGCCGTCGACACGACCGCCAAGCCGATAGTGCTTGTAGGTAAGGGGCTGACTTTTGACTCAGGTGGTATCTCGCTCAAGCCGGGCGAAGCCATGGATGAAATGAAATACGACATGGGCGGCGCTGCCGGGGTACTGGGTACCATGAAGGCCATCTGTGAAATGAAGCTGCCTATCAATGTGGTTGGGGTACTGGCCGGCTGTGAAAACATGCCTTCCGGTAATGCCTACCGCCCAGGTGATATTCTCACCACCATGAGCGGCCAAACCGTGGAAGTACTCAACACAGACGCCGAAGGCCGTCTGGTGCTTTGTGATGTACTCACCTATGTGGAGCGCTTCGACCCTGAACTGGTGGTCGATACCGCCACTCTGACAGGTGCCTGTGTTATCGCGCTGGGTAAACACGCCTCAGGTCTGTTCTCGGCCCATAACCCGCTGGCGAGTGAGCTGCTCAATGCCGGTGAGCAGAGCGGTGACCGCGCCTGGCGCCTGCCGATATGGGATGAGTACCAGGAGATGCTGGACAGCCCATTTGCCGATATGACCAATCTGGGCGGACGCCCTGCCGGTTCTATCACTGCGGCCTGTTTCCTGTCGCGCTTTACCAAGAAGTACCACTGGGCTCACCTGGATGTAGCGGGTACAGCCTGGAACAGCGGCGCCAACAAGGGCTCAACCGGTCGTCCGGTTCCTATGCTGGCGCAGTTCCTGCTGAACCGCGCCGGAGTCGAGCAAGGCGAATAAGCGCCTGACTCCCTGCCAATAAAAAGCGAAGCCCAGTGCTTCGCTTTTTATTTTTGTGGGCTATTTTATAAAGCCAATCTTCCCTTTGTCCTGCTCCTTACCCGCCTTTTGATTATCGCCGAGTGAGTCGGCGCTTGAGCAAAATGGTATTCATCCACGGCTCAAACCACAGAGCGAAGCCACAGTAAACCGACCTTTTGAATGGCCGTGGCTCAATACTATCCCCCATAAAACTCGCCTTCCAACTTTCCCGCCGACATGACTCCATTTACTTTAACTCCGAACGCTTAAATTCATTGCTTTTCACTCAGTTACTTCCTATCGAATTTCCTTTATCACTTGCTACTGCCGCTGAAGCTCCGAGCCAAACAAGTGCTGTTCAAATAAACCACTAGACGACTGGTCTAATGGCGATTATACTGGCCGCCATGAACACACAGACACAAAGCACACGCCAACACATACTGGACACGGGTTACCAGCTCGTCGTAACCAAAGGCTTTTCCAATGTTGGCCTGTCACAACTGCTGCAACATGCCAAAGTCCCCAAGGGCTCCTTCTACCACTACTTCAAATCCAAGGAGCAGTTCGGTGAAGCCCTGATAAAGGACTATTTCAACGATTATCAAGATAAACTGCAGGCACTGCTGGGCCATGAGCGCGCTCCGGCGCTGCAGCGGCTGCAAAGCTACTGGCAACTCTGGCTGGACTGCGACGCCGATGTCTGTGGCGCGCAAAAGTGCTTGGTAGTAAAGCTGAGTGCCGAAGTGGCCGATCTCTCTGAGCCGATGCGTATGGCGCTGCTGCAAGGTGCCAAGCGGATCATTGCCACTATTGCCGAATGTATCGAAGCCGGTAACCAGGATGGCTCTGTCAAGGTCAGCAACAGTGACCAGACGGCGCAGCTACTTTACAACCTCTGGCTGGGGGCCAGCCTGATGAGCAAGCTGACTCAGGATAAAAACGCCCTCAATCTGGCAATGCAAACCACTGACAACATACTCGCAGGTAAGCTGGACAACAGCGGCCAGTAACAGATACTCCCCGCCACACAGGTGGCGGGATTTTTTTAACCGAACACTAGACGACCGGTCTAATTAAGCAATAAAACTCAATGGAGCCTATTATGACTGCCAATCAAAACCCACATCAGCGCATTGTGCTGGCCTCTCGCCCAAGCGGCGCTCCCAATGCAAACAACTTCCGTCTGGAAAGCAGCAGTAAGCCGGTGGCAGGCGACGGCCAGGTGTTGCTGCGCACCATCTATCTGTCGCTGGATCCATACATGCGCGGCCGCATGAGTGATGCAGAATCCTATGCCGAGCCGGTAGCCGTGAACGATATCATGGTCGGCGGCACGGTTTGCCAGGTGGAAGAGTCCCGTCACCCGGACTTTGAAGTCGGTGAGAGGGTGCTCGCTTACACCGGCTGGCAAAACTATGCCCTTTCGGACGGTGAAGGGTTGTTGAAACTCGGCAAAGCGCCGGCAGATCCTTCATACGCCCTCGGAGTCATGGGCATGCCGGGTTTCACCGCCTATATGGGACTGCTGGATATAGGCCAGCCCAAAGCGGGAGAAACCCTGGTGGTTGCCGCCGCCACCGGACCGGTTGGCGCTACCGTAGGTCAGATAGGTAAACTCAAGGGCTGCCGGGTCATAGGTATTGCCGGCGGCGCTGAGAAATGTCGCCACGCCAAAGAAGTACTGGGTTTCGATGAGTGTCTGGATCACAAGGCAGAGGACTTCGCCGAGCAGTTGGCCCGAGTCTGCGACCAGGGAATAGACATCTATTTCGAGAACGTCGGCGGCAAGGTGTTTGATGCCGTATTGCCCCTGCTTAACACCAGCGCCAGAGTCCCCGTATGTGGTTTGGTGTCTCAATATAACGCCACTGAGTTGCCGGCCGGCCCGGATCGCCTGTCACTGCTGATGAGCACCATTCTGGTGAAGCGGATAAAGATGCAGGGATTTATCATTTTTGACGACTATGGTCACAGATATGAAGAGTTTGCCAAGGATATGGGTGACTGGCTGTCTCAAGGCAAAATTCAATACAAGGAGCAACTGGTCGAAGGGCTGGAGCAGGCCCCACAAGCCTTTATCGGCCTGCTTGAAGGTAAAAACTTCGGCAAACTGGTGATCAAGGTTGCCGAGCCGCTGTGATAAAAACTGATGGCTGCACCAAGTTGAGTCCTGCGGCCATTCGGTAACCAGCAAAGCAAGACTTGCGGCCCGCTTAGGCATAAACGCCAAGAGGGCCGCAAGTTTTAACGGCTTAATTCAAGCTATGCACACCGTCTTCAACGAAGCCTTGGATCAGGCCTCCAGCTTAAGCCTGGTTTCAAAGACAATCCGGGCACGCCCTTTGATTTGAACTTTGTGGACAGTCTCTTTATCGGCAAAGACCCGCACCTGCATATATCCCTTGCGACCCATCTGTTCGCCCTGAGCGATGGAAAACTCCGAGCCCTGCATGCTGGCAGGCAAGCTGCCGTAGTGAGTCAAATAAGCGCCCAAAGGCCCATTGGCATTACCCGTCACAGGATCCTCTGTTATCCCTATGGCAGGTGCAAACATACGCCCTGCAGCCAGCACGCCCTCCTCTTCAGACTCCAGTGTAAACAGGTAAAAACCATTGCAACCAATTTCCCGACTCAACGCCACCAGCTTGGACTCATCCAAGGCAACCTGCTCGAGCAGCGCTTTACTCTTGAGTGGTACCATCACTTTGGAGTGGCCGGTAGAAACTATCTGTACCGGCAAATCCGTCACCAAGGCCCCTTCAGACAAGCCGGTACCCAGCAACAATGACTCAACCTGGGCAGCACTCAAGATGGCGCCAAACTCTACCTTTCCCTGAGTCATCAGCACTGAAATATCGCCCTCTTCCGGTGCTATGGTAACCGGTAGCTTTCCTGCTCCCGTCTTTTGAATCACGGTTCCATCTGTGACACCGCGATTTTTGGCATAAACATAGTGGGCCGACACCGTGGCATGGCCACAGATAGGGACCTCTTGAGTGGGAGTAAAAAACCTGACTTCGATATCGTAATCGGCCCCTGGAGTATTAAAAATAAAGGCCGTTTCCGAATTATTTAGCTCTCTGGCGATATTTTGCATCTGCCGCTCATTCAAGCCATCGGCATTGAGCACTACACCGGCGGGATTACCGGCAAACAGCTCAGTGGTAAAGGCATCCACTTGAAAGAGTTGTAACTCCATAATTGACTCCGGAACAAAAGCGTCAAACGAGTATCGACACTTTCCCAACCCTTGGCAATATAGGCGTAGCTTGTCACCCGATAGCTCAAGAGCCTTATCGGGATGGCGCTGACCATTTCAACCTTTGGCCAAAAGGTGTAAAATCCTCCTCTTATGTCAAATGGCTACCAGTGTTCTGTGCAGGGGTGAGATGCAGGCGATGAGCAAGGCAACTTTTTATCTGCTGCCGAATGCAGCACAGCAACCAAGCGCCGAGCAGTTGCAACTGCTTGCCTGTCAGTTGGCCGGGCAACATTATGCCAAGGGTGAATGGCTCTATATTCACTGTGAGGATCAGGCTCAGGCCCATGGGATTGACGAGCTGCTGTGGCAGTTTGAGCCCAGTGCTTTTGTGCCCCACAACCTCAAAGGGGAAGGCCCTGCCGCCGGTGCACCGGTTGAAATCGGCTTTGACAGACTAGGGCCCAATCAACGCCGCCCGATACTGATCAATCTAGCCAATGAAGCCCCGGCGTTTGCGGTAAACTTTGGCAGGATCATAGATTTTGTTGCCGGTGATGAGCAACACAAGGCCCTGGCCAGGGACAGATACCGCCAGTATCGTAATCTGGGAGTCACGCTCAGCACCCAGGATTTGGCAACACAACCACTTAATTTTGTTTGAGAAACGACAGTTCCCATGGAAAAAACATACAATCCGCAGTCTATTGAACAAGCGCTCTACCGTGTATGGGAAGAGAAAGGTTACTTCAAGCCCCACGGTGACGAGTCCCAGGGCAACTATTGCATCATGATCCCGCCGCCGAATGTCACCGGCAGCCTGCATATGGGACACGCCTTCCAGGATACCATTATGGACACCCTGATCCGTTACCAGCGGATGAAAGGCAAGAACACCCTCTGGCAAGTGGGTACCGACCATGCCGGTATCGCCACCCAGATGTTGGTGGAGCGCAAAGTCGCCGCCGAAGAAGGCAAGAGCCGCCACGACCTGGGCCGTGAAGCCTTTATGGACAAAGTATGGGAATGGAAGAACCAGTCCGGTGGCACCATTACCCGCCAGATGCGTCGCCTGGGCGCCTCGGTAGACTGGGACCGCGAGCGTTTCACCATGGACGAAGGCCTGTCGGAAGCCGTGCAGGAAGTGTTTGTTCGCCTCTATGAAGATGATCTCATCTATCGCGGTAAGCGCCTGGTTAACTGGGATCCCAAGCTGCACACTGCGATCTCCGATCTGGAAGTGGAAAACAAGGAAAAGCAGGGCCACATGTGGCATTTCCGCTATCCACTCGCCGATGGCGCCCTGACCGCCGACGGTAAAGACTATCTGATTGTCGCCACCACACGTCCGGAAACCATGCTGGGTGACAGCGCCGTTGCCGTGCACCCTGACGATGAGCGTTATCAATCCCTGATAGGCAAAGAGATCATTCTGCCAATCGTTAACCGCCGTATTCCTGTGGTGGCCGATGACTATGTGGATATGGAGTTCGGTACCGGTTGCGTGAAGATCACCCCGGCCCACGACTTCAACGACTATGAAGTCGGCAAGCGTCACAATCTGCCTATGTTCAACATACTCACCCAGGATGCCGCCATCCGCACTGTGGCCGAAGTGGTGAATGTCGACGGTAGCCTCAACACCGAATTGGACGCCTCTTTGCCAAGCCGTTACGCCGGTATGGACAGATTCAAGGCCCGCGATGCAGTTGTCGCCGAATTCGAGACCCTGGGTCTTTTGGAAAAAATCGAGCCCCACGGCCTGAAAGTGCCTTATGGCGACCGCAGCGGCGTGGTGATTGAGCCGCTGCTGACAGACCAATGGTATGTGTCTGTCAAACCACTGGCCAAGACAGCCATAGAAGCGGTGGAAAACGGCGATATCAAGTTTGTGCCTCAGCAATACGAGAACATGTACTTCTCCTGGATGCGTGACATTCAGGACTGGTGTATTTCACGCCAGCTGTGGTGGGGGCATCGCATTCCGGCCTGGTATGACGACAGCGGCAAGGTCTATGTCGGCCGTAACGAAGCCGAAGTCCGTGCCAAGCACAACTTGGCAAGCGATATTGCTCTGCGTCAGGATGATGATGTACTGGATACCTGGTTCTCCTCTGCCCTGTGGACCTTCTCCACCCTGGGCTGGCCACAGCAAACTCCTGAGCTGAAAACCTTCCACCCCACAGACGTGCTGGTGACAGGTTTCGACATCATCTTCTTCTGGGTAGCCCGGATGATCATGATGACCATGCACTTCATCAAGGATGAAGACGGCACACCTCAGGTGCCTTTCAAGACTGTCTATGTGACCGGGCTTATCCGTGATGAGCAAGGCAACAAGATGTCCAAGTCCAAGGGTAATGTGCTGGATCCTCTGGATATGATCGATGGCATAGATCTCGAATCTCTGGTTGGCAAGCGCACCGGTAACATGATGCAACCGCAGCTGGCCGCCAAGATAGAAAAGAGCACCCGCAAGGAGTTTGCCGACGGCATCGAGGCCCACGGTACCGACGCGCTGCGCTTTACCCTGGCCGCCATGGCATCCACCGGCCGTGACATCAACTGGGACATGAAGCGCCTGGACGGTTACCGCAGTTTCTGTAACAAGCTGTGGAATGCTTCCCGCTATGTACTGATGAATACAGAAGATCAGGATTGCGGCCCCAACTCACCCAACGGCAAGGCCGGCGGTGAGATGCAGCTGTCACTGGCAGATCGCTGGATCACAGGTCTGTTCAACCAAACGGTCAAGACCTTCGAAGAGCATATGGGCGCCTATCGTTTCGACCTGGCCGCCAATACCCTGTACGAATTCACCTGGAACCAGTTCTGTGACTGGTATCTTGAGCTGACCAAGCCTGTGCTGCAAAACGGCTCTGAAGCCGAGCAGCGTGGCACCCGTCATACTCTGGTGACTGTACTCGAGCAACTGTTGCGCCTGATGCACCCATTGATGCCATATATCACTGAAACCATCTGGCACCGTGTCAAACCACTTGCCGGTGTGGAAGGGGAAACCCTGATGCTGGCCGCCTTCCCTGAGTATCAGGCCGACAAAGTCGATACCGAGGCCATGGCCGACTTGGAATGGGTCAAGCAAGTGATTGTTGCCGTGCGTAACATCCGCGCCGAGCTCAACATAGCTCCGTCCAAGCCGCTCAACGCCTTACTGCGCAGTGTCAGTGCCCGCGACAAGGCCCGTGTCGAAGCCAACCAAACCTTCTTCACTAGCTTGGCCAAGCTGGAAAGCATGACGATTCTGGCCGATGGCGCCAACGCGCCCATGTCCACCACCCAACTGGTGGGCGAGATGGAGCTGTTGATCCCTATGGCAGGGCTTATCGACGTAGCGGCCGAGATGGCTCGTATCGACAAACAGCTGGAGAAGCTGAGTGGCGAAGTCGCCCGCATTGAAGGCAAGCTGTCCAATGAAGGCTTTGTTGCCAAAGCCCCGGCCGCCGTTATCGACAAAGAGCGCAGCAAGATGGCTGATCTCAAGCGCGATATGGACAAGCTCAAAGAGCAGCAAGCCGAGCTGGCCAAACTGGAAGCCTGACAGCAAATCCGCATAGGCTAACAAGTAGAGGCAATCAAGGGCAGTCAATCGACTGCCCTTTTTTCATTCCGTTTGCGCCCAGGGCAGAGGGTTGGCAAGATTAAGATAATTTCATCTGCCAGCGCTGGCTATCGGGGCAACATATTGTTAAATTGGGGAATATTCCAAGGGGAGTAACTTCTCGCCGGTTTGTCGTCATTACGGTGTTTGCGCACCCGGCAACCGGGCAAAGCCACTGAGCTGTGCTTTGTAAGTGAGACCTTGCCGACAGGCAAGATCCGTGCTCCTTCAGCTGGCCTGCCGTCGGTGGCAGGCTTTGTTGTATTTGGAGATAACGAAATGGGTACCTGGTGGTTGTGGAGCGGATTTCTGGTAATAGTACTGGGGATCCTTTGGATAGATCTTAAGTTTGTCGGCGGTGGTCACAGCCATAAAGTCTCGGTCAAAGAGGCGGGGATCTGGACCCTGGTGTGGATAAGCGTCGCCATGCTGTTCAACTTGGGAGTCTGGTTCTATCTGAAACAGACCGCAGGCCTCGAAGTCGCCAATCAGCAGGGGCTGGAGTTTCTCACCGCCTATCTCATCGAAAAAGCCCTGGCCGTGGACAATGTGTTTGTCTGGCTGATGCTGTTTAGCTATTTCGCTATCCCCGCCGAACTGCAAAGACGGGTGCTGCTCTACGGAGTACTGGGCGCCATAGTCATGCGCGCCGCTATGGTATTTGGCGGCACCTGGCTGATTAATCAGTTCCACTGGGTGTTATATCTATTCGGGGCCTTTTTGCTGTTTACCGGTGCCAAGATGCTGTTTGCCAAGGAAGAGAATGAAACCGATCTCTCCAACAGCAAACTGCTCGACTGGCTCAGAAAACACCTGAGGGTGGTGAAAAAGCTTCAGGGTGAACACTTCGTGGTGCGTCGCCGCGGCATGTTATTTGCCACGCCCCTGCTACTGGCGCTGATTTTGGTAGAGATCAGCGACATCATCTTCGCGGTGGACAGTATTCCGGCCATCTTCGCGGTCACGACAGATCCCTTTATCGTACTGACCTCCAACATCTTTGCCATCATGGGACTCAGGGCCATGTACTTTCTGCTGGCGGGCGCCGCCGAACGTTTTGTGCTGCTCAAATATGGCCTGGCGCTGATCCTGATGTTTATCGGTACCAAGATGCTTCTGCTGGATATCTATCATCTGCCTATCATGCTGGCACTGGCGGTCATCGCCGCTATCCTGCTGATCAGTGTATTGGGCAGCTTGTGGCTGACCCGGGATAAGGGTAAACAACCACAGGCATAATATCTGTCACTTGTCAGTCGCTCGAAGGGCTTATAAGATAACAAAAAATTAACAAATATTATTCTTATGACCCAGAGAGCGACCTTGGTCAACGGCACTTTGCTGCCACTCAACAACCTGTTGGCAGACGGCGTTTATACCGCTCCTTTCAAACTCGGCAGTGAGAGTGTGAGGTTAACCTCATCATAGATAGCGGCAGCTCCACCATGGCTGTGCTGCACAGGCGCTATCAGCCTGAACAGGATATGTCACTCAAGCCAACGGCCTTGGCACAGGAGATTTGCTATGGCCAGGGAGGCTGGCTGGGCTCTGTCATTCACACTCAGGTTCAGGCGGCGCAGCTGAAATTAACAGATACGCCACTGGCCTTGGTACACAAGGAAACCCGGCACACATTCCTGGAGGCTGACGGTATCTGGGGACTGGCCTATCACCCCCTCAATCGCAGCTATGATTTGAGCCATTATCTCGCTCTGCAACATCAGCGGCAGAAATACACCTTTCCCTGGCCCTTTGGTGATCAAGCACAAGTGCTTGATCAAAGGCAGCTGCAGCACTTTAAGGCCTTAATCTCGCAGGCACCAGAGCAGGATATTCCCAGTTGCTTTACCCTGATGGAACAACATGGTCTGTGCGCCAACAGGTTTGCCCTACTCTGTCATAGATCCAGTATTCACCATGCCTGTGCCGAAACAAGGCAAGCAAGCTTAAAAGACGACAGTCTCAATCAAGGAATACTGATACTCGGCGGCGGCGAAGAGCAGACCCATCTCTACGATGGCCAATTTATCGATATCAAGGTCGTCCATGACCGCTACTATAACCTCAATCTCAAAGCCGTCGGCTGGCACGGTGAGGATGCCATTCCTCTTCCTCCCACCGACAGCAAGCTGGAACAGAGAGGGTCGAGTAACGCCATTCTGGACTCGGGCGCTTCCCTCATCTGCCTGCCCGAGAGTCTGTTCAAGCGCTTGCTGCAGAGTCTTTACCGTCTTCACCCTGACGCTGCCTCTGTGCTGGAGCCCTTTATCCATGAGCTTTCCAAGGTGCAGCAAATGCTGGCAGAAGGTATCCCCTGCAACCAACTCAAGCTTGAGCAATGGCCGGAGCTGTTGTTTTACCTCGAAGGAGAAAAGGGGGAGACCTGCATACTCACCTGCCCAGCTGACTGTTATTGGCAAACAAATGCCCCCAAGCATGGTCATGCCGTATTCAAACTCATGGGACAACTGCCCCATTGGCCGGCCCAGAGCATTCTGGGGCTTCCGCTGTTCAATCCCTACTATGTAGTGTTCCGTCGCGATCTGGGAGCGAGCGGCACGGTTCGCTTTGCCCGTAAGAAAAATGTTTCCAAGCCGGCAGTCCCCTAAGGAGAGTCATGAACAGATTGACCAGTCCAAGACTGCTGTTAACGCCTCTGAAAGCAGAGGATAAAGACTTGTTCACAGGCCTTTATCGCGATCCTCAAGTCATGTCTTTTATCGCAACTGAGCTCAGTGAAACAGAGGCCGAAAGGCGATTTGCCCATACCCTGACAGCCAACAACAAGTTGCTGCCCCGAACATATTGTTGGTGTATCAAAACCCGCAGGCAGCTCCCGATAGGCATACTGGGCCTCAGCCGCTACGGGCGAGCAGGCGAAATAGGCATTTTGTTGCGCCCACAGGCTCAGGGACAAGGTTGTGCCAAGGAGCTACTGCACCTGATGCAGCAGCGACTCTCAAGTGAAACGACCCTCGATGAGCTGCTGCTTCGTACTCATAAAAAGAACGAACCGATGAAAAAAGTCGCCTTGGCTATGGGGTTTAAGCCAGTCATGGCCGAGCCTGAGCACTCCCGCTTGATGTCATTTCTGTGGCAGACCAGCAATAGCGCTTTAAAAAATAATAAACATTGATAACATTATCAAAACAACTAAAGAGGCCAAATCAATGCAAGGCTCTATCACCTGTGTCGGCGTCGGTATGATGCTGGGGGCTCACCTGAGTCCAGTCAGCCTTAGTCATATCGAGCAGGCCGATATAGTGTTTTGTGGAGTATCCGACCCTCTGGTCGAACTCTGGCTTAAGGAACTCAATGCCAATGTCCGCTCGCTACAGCCTTGCTATGCTCACGGAAAATCCCGCCATCTCAGCTATCGGGAGATGGTCGATACCATGCTAAGTGAAGTTCGTTTGGGTAAAAAAGTGGTCGGTGCCTTCTATGGACATCCCGGCGTGTTTGCCAAAGCGCCTCACCAGGCAGTGACCATTGCCAGGAATGAAGGCTTTGAGGCGCAGATGCTGCCAGGCATATCCGCTGCCGATTGCCTCTATGCCGACCTTGGCATAGATCCCGGTCAAAATGGTTGCCAGTACTTTGAAGCAACCCAATTCATGCTCTACCACAGGCGAGTCGATCCGACAGCCACTCTGATCCTGTGGCAGATAGGCCTGGCAGGCGATCTCGACATGGGGCTGACAATCACAGACGGCAAGAATCGGCAACTCTTGTTGGAAGAACTCTATCGGCTCTACAGTCCAGAGCACTCCTGCTGGCTTTATGAAGCCGCCACCACGGCGCTGGCCTCTCCCAGAAGAGAAGCCATAAAACTGCGCGAGCTTGTAGAGGCCACTTTGGCGCTCCATACCACTTTGGTGATCCCTCCGGCTGCAAAACCCGAACCTAACTTAGAAATGCGAGCACGCCTTGCGGCATTGGGTAGCAAGGCGCCCTTGTATCATCAACCCGAGGAGAGTGTATGAGTAAAGTGATTAACCTGCTGGCCCGACTGGGCGCCGACCCGAGCCTGCAAGCCCCGGAGGCGCTGGATAAAGCCCTGGCTGAAGCCGGGGTATCCGCCGAAATAGCCACGGCCATCAAAGATAAAGATTTGCTGCAGTTGAAGGCCGAGCTGGATCTTTGCCCGGACGTATTCTGTATATTTTTCCCGGCCGAAGATGAACCGGAAAAAGACGAGCAGGAAGATGACGAAGAGAATCAAGCTTCACAGCTACAAGCTGTGGCCAGCTAGACGGCACCTGAGGCTCAGCGGCAGGCGGCTCATTTGCGCCCTGCTGTGCCTGATAGCAAGCACTGCGGCCCAAGGCTCGGACGAACTCAGAGAAGCGCTGCAACGCAGCGACGAAATCCGCTCGAGTTCGCCCGGGCAGTTCAGCGCCATGCTCAGAAAGCTGGAGCTGCGCCGTACCGATATGTCTGCTGCCGAGCAGGACTACCTGTCTTACCTGCTCGCCTACGAGCACTCCTTCAACGGCCGCTTGGAAAAAGCCCGCAGTATCTATCAGGAGCTGGTGCAGTCTAGCGCTGTGCTCGAAATCCGCTTTCGGGCGCTGACCTCTTTGGTCAATACCAATGCCATCAAGCGCGAGTGGAGCCAGGGCGCCGAAAACCTGCGACAAACCCTGCAACTCTTGCCACAAATCAAGGACGACGGCTTCTATGTTCATGGTCTGGCGGTAGCTGCGGTTTTCTACAACCTTCTGGGGCAGTATCAACAAGGGCTGCACTTTGCCACCAGACTCAGGGAAAAGGGCCACAATGATGGTCGCAGCCTCTGTTTTGCCGACCAACTCAGCCTGCAGGCACTGTTTGGCTTGAAGCGTATTGAAGCCACTGACAGAGCTTTTGCCCAAGCCTTGAATATCTGCCGGGAAGCCAATGAACCCGTGGGCGCCAGCGCTATACTCAGTTACCAGGCAGAGCTCTATATCAATGAGGGCAAACCACAGCAGGCGCTGGAGCTTTTGTTACATCAGCTTCCCCAAATGGAGTCGACCCGCTATGCCCCTATGATTGCCAGCTATTATTCGCTGCTTGCCGAAGCTTATTGGCGCACAGATGAACCAGAACTCGCCAAAGAGTTTGCCATCCAAGCCGTGGCAGGCGGTGCCGAAGCCGGCAAGGGCGACCCCAGTATCCGAGCCTTTCGGGTGCTGTATCAGTATTACCGACAAAGCGGCGACCTTGATGCGGCATTGGATGCCTATATACAGTATTCCGAAGCCGATAAAGCCTTTCTCGACGAGATCAGAGCCAAGACCCTGGCATTCCAGTTGGCGGAACACCAAAGCGTGGAGCAAAAAAACCGTATCGCACTGCTGGATGAACAGAACAAGCTGCTCAAGGTCAAACAACAGTTGGCCGAGACAGAGTCCCATAACCACAAGCTGCTGATAGCGGCACTTTTCTGTGTCATCACTTTGCTGCTTACATGGGGATACCAATCCTGGAAAACCCAGAAACGGTTACGGGAGCTGGCCGAGTTTGATTGCCTGACCGGGATTTTCAGCCGCGGGCATTTCACTCAGGTCGGGCTCAGCGCGCTGGAATACTGCAAGCTGCAGCAACTGCCGGTGAGTTGCATCATGCTGGATTTGGATAATTTCAAACGTATCAACGACACCAAAGGTCACAAGACCGGAGACTGGGCGCTGAGGGAAGTGGCCCGTATCGCCCGAAACCTATGTAACGGCAAGGAAATACTGGGGCGTATTGGTGGCGAGGAGTTTTGCTTGTTGATGCCTGAGACCCGTATCGACAAGGCGATAGCCTTTGCCGAAATTCTGCGGGAATTATTGGAGCAGGCCGATACCTC
Source organism: Shewanella sp. K8 (assembly GCF_028823715.1). Classification (NCBI taxonomy): domain Bacteria; kingdom Pseudomonadati; phylum Pseudomonadota; class Gammaproteobacteria; order Alteromonadales; family Shewanellaceae; genus Shewanella; species Shewanella sp. K8. Next base: position 26,965 of record NZ_JAPEHY010000036.1, on the reverse strand, counting down.
GGATTCGGGTCACAGCTTTACCTTGACCGCCAGCTTTGGGGTCTCTGAAGCTGCAATTTCCGGCTATCAGCTGGAGACGCTCTTGGCAGATACCGACAAGGCCATGTACCAGGCCAAGAAAAATGGTCGCAACCAGGTGTGCAGTGCCGCCGATATCCCCTGAATTCGGGTAGAAAAAACAGGGCAAAACAGCATATTGGTGTTTTTTTTGACATCAATGCCAAAGTATAATGCGGCTTTATAGCGACGATGGAAACCTGCCATGCTGGCTTTTATCAAAGAAGAAATATCACTGCTTATCGCCTTGATTACCTTGTTATTCTTTAAGACAGGTGGCGCTGAGTATCTGGCGGACGGAACTCCGCTCGCCGTTTATATCCCGCTGTCGATATTGCTGCTTGTGGTAGTGATCTGGACCATTTTCGGAGTCGTGCGCCATTCAGATATTCTGGCGATTCGACTGGGCGATCCCTATGGCACCCTGATCCTCACCCTTTCAGTCATTTCTCTGGAAGTGGTGATGATCTCCTCAGTGATGCTGACAGGTGACTCCAACCCAACCCTGGCCCGGGACACCATGTTTGCCGTGGTGATGATCATCTCTACCGGCCTGGTGGGGCTGACACTGCTACTGGGCGGTTGGCGTTATCATACCCAGCAATTCAATCTCGACGGGGTGAAGTCCTATCTGGTCGCCATTATCCCGCTGGCCCTGGTGTGTCTGGTGCTACCCAACTTTACCGAAGGCGGCAGCATAGGCGGCCTATCGGTTTCCATGTCCTGGATGCTTGGCTTGGTGTCGATAATGCTCTACGGCATCTTCCTGGTGATCCAAACCAAGAGCCATAGCCACTTTTTTGTTGATGCCGACCACCTGGATGATGAGCACCATCATCATGCCTCCAGCCACTCCAACCTCTACCACGGAGTGCTGTTGCTCATCTGCCTGGTAACCGTAATGCTGCTGGCCAAGGCCCTGGCCATGCCCATCAACTACAGCATTACCACTCTGGGCGCGCCGGCGAGCCTGGGTGGCTTCCTGGTAGCCTGTATTATTCTCGCGCCGGAAGCCGTAGGGGCCATAAAAGCCGCGCTCAATAATCAGTTGCAAAGAGCGATGAATCTCTATTTTGGTTCTGTGCTGGCCACCATAGCCCTGACCGTACCTGCCGTACTTCTGGTGGGCAGTATTGCCGGTGAAGAGGTCAGGCTGGGGCTCAGTCCCGCAGATATGGTACTGCTGGTGACCACGCTGATGGTTTGTAAGGTGAGTTTCAGCAGTGGCCGCACCCATGCACTGCACGGGGCGACTCACTTGGTGTTGTTTGTGGTCTATCTGTTCTTGATGTTTGAGTAATCATTCACGGATGTTGGCCATGAAAAACACATCCACATATTCGCCATCACGGAAGGCATAGTCCCTCGCTTCGCCCTCAATCACAAAGCCATGGCGTTTGTAGAGCGCTATGGCGGCGTGATTGTCGGTATAAACCGTCAGCTCAAGGCGTCTCACCGCCAACCAGTTATGGGCCAAATCCACAGCGGCTGCCAGCAGCGTAGAACCCACACCGATACCGCGGCACTCTTCACTCACCGCCATCCCCAGATCGGCCACATGCTTACGTCTGGGGTTGGTTTGTACCTGTAAGGAGAGCTGACCGGCCACCTCCCCTTGCCACTCTGCGACCAGTGAATAATAACCATCCGGCAGTTCGCCCAGGCGCTTATACCACTTCTCGAGTGACGGAAAAGGCTGCTGCAAGGTGCCGGCATAACAGCTGGGCTGAGTAAAGAGCGCCCGTATTGCCGGAATATCCGTGTGCTCGCTGTGGCGCACCACAACCTCTTGTTGTGACTGACTCACCTTGGGTTCAAACTCTGTTGCCTGCACTCTGTTGTTCTCCTTAACTAAAAGCCGCCAAGCCTGTCTGGGCCCGTCCCAGGATCAAGGCATGAATATCATGGGTCCCCTCATAGGTATTGACCGCTTCCAGGTTCATCAGATGCCGGATGACATGAAACTCATCACTGATACCATTACCCCCGTGAATGTCCCTGGCCTGGCGAGCGATTTCGAGCGCCTTGCCGCAGGAGTTACGCTTGATTAACGAGATGGCCTCGATAGCCAAACTGTCCTGATCCAGCAAGCGACCGGCCTGCAAGCAGGCAAACAGCGCCGTGGTGATCTCTGTCTGCATGTCCACCAGCTTTTTCTGGATCAGCTGATTGGCCGCCAGTGGCCTGCCGAACTGGACTCGGTCCAGACTGTATTGCCGTGCGGCATGCCAGCAAAACTCGGCCGCGCCCAAGGCGCCCCAGGCGATGCCGTATCTGGCCTTGTTGAGACAACCAAAGGGCCCCTTGAGCCCCTCGACGTTGGGCAGCAGAGCATCGACACCCACTTCAACCCCGTCCAGCACAATTTCGCCGGTTATCGAAGCCCTGAGAGAGAACTTGCCCTCTATCTTGGGCGCCGACAGCCCAGGGGTGCCCTTTTCCACTAAAAAGCCACGAATGACCCCATCAAGCTTGGCCCAAACCAGGAAGAGATCGGCAATCGGTGAATTGGTGATCCACATCTTGTTGCCATGGAGCCGATACCCTCCCGGTATGGCTTCGGCGCGAGTCTTCATGCCGCCGGGATCTGACCCCACATCCGGCTCGGTCAGGCCGAAACAGCCAATCAGCTCCCCCCGTGCCAACTTTGGCAAGTATTTCTGTTTCTGCTCTTCACTGCCGTAGGCAAAAATCGGATGCATCACTAGAGAGGACTGCACACTCATGGCCGAACGATAACCACTGTCGACCCGCTCTATCTCCCGGGCAATCAGGCCATAGCTGACATAGTTGACCCCGGCGCCGCCATATTCAGTCGGCAGAGTCGCCCCGAGTAACCCCAGAGCACCGAGCTCTATCATGATCTCGGGATCAAAGTATTGCTGGCGATTTGCCTGCAGGATCCTGGGTTGCAACTTGCTTTGGGCATATTCATGCACAGTGTCACGGATCATCCTTTCTTCCGGCTGCAACAGACTGTCAAACTGCAAGGGATCTTGCCAATCGAAGGGATTACGGGCCATAGCTTTGTCCTTTTTTTCAGCTGATTTTCATCATGCTACCTCAGTCCCGGATGTCTGCCCAGAGCTGAAACCTCTGCCAAACAAAGATTACGTCTGTATCAAATTGCAACCTTTATGAAAGAAATCTCTGAATTTGCGCCGGACAAATGCTAATCTTCTGCACAATCTTGGTCATAGTTATTACTGATATTTCCGGTATTCATGTCTGTACGGCTCTGTTTATTCATTATCAGCCTCTTTTCTCTCAGCGCCTGGGCCCATCCCTATTGCGAGGAGAGAGAGTGCATACCTGTTGGTGAGTGGGATCTTGGACTGGCTTTGGGTTACGGCCAAAAGAGCAACCCCTTGCGCCATCAGGACGATATTCCCCTCTATGTGATCCCCAGTATTGCCTACTATGGTGAGAACTGGTTTTTTGACAACGGTAATCTGGGACTGACCCTGGCGGAGTCGGAAAACTACACCATCAACCTGGTGACGGCTTACAGCAGAGAGCGGGCTTTTTTCTACCGCTGGGATCCCAGCAATGTGTTTACCTTCAGTGGCGGATCTCAAGTCTCCATTACCCCGGAGAGCCGCGCCGCGCCGGTAATGTTAATGCAAAGCAGTGAACCACCAAAAGTTTTTAACGAATTGGAGGACAGGCACTTTACATTTCTTGGCGGAGCCGAGGCTTTTATTTACACTCGATACGGTATACTGAATCTTTCGCTTACACATGATATGTTCAATGTTCACCGGGGCACTGAAGCCAAAGCCAGATGGTTATATCATCTGACATTGGAACGCTGGAAACTGGAGTTTGCCCTGAACATAGAATGGAAGAGTAAAGAAATAGTCGACTATTACTTTGGCGTAAGACCAAGCGAGAATGCCTATTGGAGTCAGGCGTACCAGGGGAGTTCAGGCTTTAACCGCGGACTGGAGTTTACCGGTCGCTATAGCCTCAACGAGGACTGGGATCTTGTATTAGGACTGCGTTATACCCAACTTGCCGATGAAATAGCCAAGAGCCCTCTGCTGGATGAAGATGATGTCAGAGCTTTTTTCATTGGTGCTGCCTATAGGTTTTAAAACAAGGTGCGCTTAGCAAAAGGCTGGTGTTGGCTGTTCCCGCTGCTGATGTTGTCAATGATATTTGCAGCCAAGGTACAGGCCGAACCAGATAATAATAATCAAGAAGCCAAGCTGGCTATCACACCACAGCTCTGTATTCTCAAGAGTGAAGAGGACACCTGTTCGCTTGACGTCAGTTTAAGCTGGAGTAATACAAACGGTGCGGTTTGTATCCTTTCTGATTACGAAGGGTTACAACGTTGGTGCAGTGAAACTGAAGATGTGCACAGCCTCACATTCCGACTCACAACCAGTGAGGACATTCACTTTGTCATGGTAGATAAAGACACATGGCAAACCTTAGCCGGCGTTTACTTTAGAACTACGCCCGTGTCTGACACCAGCGTCAGGCGAAGATATCGTAACCCTTGGAGTTTATTCTGATGACCTCAGCGCAATCGACTCACCGAGTTTTATTGGTGGAAGACGACATTCGTCTTGCCAACCTTATTGTGGATTATCTCAAGTCCCATGGCATGCATGTAGAAGTTGAGCGCCGCGGTGACACAGTACTGACCAGACTGCTTAACTACAAACCGGACATTATCCTGTTGGACATCATGCTGCCGGGGATGGATGGACTGACATTATGTGAAAAGCTGCCGGATTACTTTGCCGGCCCTATCCTGCTGATGAGCGCACTTGGCTCCAATGAAGATCAAATCAAGGGCCTGGAACTGGGCGCCGATGACTATGTGGTTAAACCGGTTGACCCGGCACTCTTGGTCGCGCGGATCAACAATCTGCTGAGACGTCATACCAAGCCACCTATGGCAGAATCCCATTGCCTGAGCTTTGGCAAGCTGAGCATAGATCCTCACACTCAGGCGATTCGTTTGGGCGAGAAAGAGGTGGATCTCACCAGTCACGAATTTGAACTCCTGTGGCTGCTGGCATCCCAGGCCGGCCAGGTGCTGAGCCGCCAGTATATCTACCAATGCTTGCTGAATATCGATTTCGACGGCAAGGATCGCAAGATAGACGTACGCATTTCCCGCCTACGCAAGAAGCTGGGCGATAACATAGAAACACCGTTCAGGATCAAGACGGTCTGGGGCCAGGGATATCTATTTGCTCCCGAGGCCTGGAACAGCTGATCCTCTTTTAGGTTACCGCGTGAAACGCCTCTTCATCAGTTTGTACCTGCTGATCAGCCTGAGTTTTCTCGGGCTGGGATGGACACTCGACGCCCTCTGGCAGCAACATGATGACGAGGCGGAACTGTTGGCCGATGCGCCTTTGATGGCGATGGCGGCCATGCTGAAACCCATGCCCCCCGAGCAGCGGCAACAGTCGATTGCCGCCGCCAATGTCAATGCCACTTACCCGCTGCGTCTGTTCAGTGCCGACAAGATCACCCTGGCCGACGATGGCGAGTTGGCTCCCGGTGAAGTCTTCACCACCCTGACCAACTCTGGCAAGCAGATGCAGTTTATCCGTCTGGATCAACAGGTGCTGATGACAGGCCCAATAGATACAGACCCCAGAGCCAGTCTGCGCGGCCTGTTCACTTTGTTCTTCTATCTATCTCTGGCCGGGGTTGCCCTGGTTTGGGTCTGGCCGCTGTCACGGGATCTCAAAGTGCTGAAACAAGCCACCCAGGCACTTGGTCAGGCCAAATGGGATACCCGTATCAAGCTGTCACCCCGCTCTCAGGTAAAACCCCTGGCGCACACCTTCAATGAGATGGCGCGACATATCGGTGCTCTTATCGACAACCAGCGCCACCTGGCCAATGCTGTCTCCCACGAGATCCGCACGCCGCTGGCCAGGCTCAAGTTTGCCCTGGCGCTGATCCCCAACTATTGCCGTGAAGGCGCCGATGAAGCGGCCAGAGCCGACTTTATTGCCGGCATGACAGAAGATGTCAAAGAGATGGAATCCTTGCTGCAGGAGATGCTCACCTACGCCAGCCTTGAGTCGGCCCAAACAGGGCTGAGACAGGAGAGCTGCGATCTCACCGCCCTCTGCCGCCAAGTGATAGACAGACTGCAGAGCCTGAGCCCGATTCCGATAACCCTGGATAGCTCAGTCGCCAAACTGCCCTTCACCTGTGAACCGGCCTTGATTGAAAGAGCGCTGCAAAACCTGCTCACCAACGCCCAGCGCTTTGCCGAAAGCCAAATTCTGGTGACTCTGAATGAGGAAAAAGACAGGGTAACTATCGAGGTTAAAGACGATGGTGAAGGGATCCCAGAAGAGGAACAGCACAAGATTTTCGAGCCCTTTGTCCGCAGCGATACCTCACGCAACAGCAATAAAGGCTTTGGGTTGGGGCTGGCAATTATCAAGCGCATAGTCGAGCGCCATCACGGCGAAATCCTGCTGTTCAGCCGCCCCGGGGAAACCCGTTTTTGCATCGGCCTGCCCAAGCGGGAATTCAATCGAGACTGAAATCGCTGAAGTCCAGAGGCTCGTCTTCGTCGCCTTGGGCATCAAAGTCCAGGCTGTGATTCAACTGCAGCTCTTCCTCCTTGAGCTGTTCCCTGCGCGCCTTTATCTGCGCCAGTTGCCAGCGCCTTTTGCGCGCCTTGCACAGGCGAATGACATCCAACTTACGGGCATCAGAAAAGTTGAGCCAATCGAACCTCTCTTCGCGGTTCCGAAAACAACCTTTGCAATAGCCCTTGGCATCTGTCTGGCAGACACCGATACAAGGGCTGGGGATATCAAAAAAGACCAGTTGTTCCATAGGGGCGTAAATGCAGGCTCTCTCTGACGGCTGAACCTTAGGTATATCATCTCATTCTTAAAAAGGCGATTTTTTATCCACTTCTTGCAACGACGGCTGCTTTGGCACAAAGTCACAGGGTAAGGTATATCCCTTCACGGAGGACAAGCGATGAAATTCAGGACACTCTTGCTGCTGTTACCCCTGCTGCTGACGGCCTGCGCCCAGCAGCCGAAACAAGACTACGACCCAGGATACAGCTTCGCCAAGCTACAAAAGTTCACCCCCCTGCCGATTTCCAGCAGTGATGATCCCCTGAGCGCCGAGCGGATCAATCAGGCGATTGTCGACACGCTGAAAAGCAAACAATTTATCGAAGTCACCGAGTCGGCGGACTTCAAGGTTTCCTTTGCCTTTCGCACAACAGATAAGCCGAAAGACAAGGGCCTCTCCATCGGCCTTGGCAGCGGCACCTGGGGATCTGGCGGTGGCATAGGCGTGGGCACCAGTGTGGGTGTGCCTCTGGGAGCCGATGCCAAACTCCAGACCATACAAATCGATATCATAGAGACCACCAGCAACCGCCTCATCTGGCGCGGCAGCGATCAGTTCAGCTTCAGCGATGGCGGCGAAGGTAAGGCTCAGGCAACCCGGGAAACCGTGATGCGGATCCTGAGCCAGTTTCCGCCTCAACCGTGAGCCATCACAGTACGGCCGTTAGCCCATTGACGCAGGGCATTGAGCTTTTCCGCCATCACCACAGATAAGGGGCGGGTCCGACTCAGGGCATCGAGCAGCCAGGCCTGATTGGCCTCCTGCCCCGCAGCCCTCGCAGCATAACGGGCGGAAATAACCGCCTGCTCTATCTCGGCGCCGGAGAAACCTTCACTGGCGCTTGCCAGACTCGCCAATTCCAGCGCGGCCGGATCGATATTGCGCTTGCGGCAGTGGATGCGGAAGATCTCCTCCCGGGTGGAGCTATCCGGCAGGTCGACAAAAAAGATCTCATCCAGGCGTCCCTTACGCAGCAGCTCGGGGGGCAACGCGCTGATATCGTTGGCGGTCGCCACCATAAAGACCTCTGACTTGCGCTCTGCCATCCAGGTCAGCAGGGTGCCGAGGATCCGCTTCGAGGTGCCTTCATCACTGTTACTGCTGCCCAGCCCCTTTTCAATTTCATCTATCCAGAGCACGCAGGGCGCCATCAATTCCGCCATCTCCAGCGCTTTCTTGAGGTTGCGCTCCGTCTCGCCTATGTACTTATTGTAGAGTCCGGCCATATCCAGGCGCAGCAAAGGCCGCTGCCAGATACCGGCCACCGCCTTGGCCGCCAGGCTCTTGCCGCTACCCTGTACCCCGAGCAGCATCACGCCCTTGGGCGTATCGAACGATTGCGCATCGCTGCCAAGGCGCCTGTGGTTCAGCCACTCCTTGAGTCTGGAAAGCCCGGCAACATCGGCAAAGTCACAAGTGTCGTACTCAAATTGCAGCACACCTTCCATATCCAAAAGCTCAAACTTGGCCTTGTTGACCACGGGAATATCCGAGTGACACAAGGCACCATCATCCCAGATGGCCTTACGGGCAAGACGGCGGGCATCGGCATGGCTCAGACCACGAAGATTACCGGCAAGCAGTGGGATCACGGCTTCATCGAGACGATTCAATACCCCTTTGGCTCGGGCCAGGCGCGCTTCCTCTATAATGAGGTTTTCCAACTGGGCCTGCCCTGGCATGGAGAGGGAGAAATGAGCGCAGTATCGGCTCAGTTCAGGGGGCACATCAAAGGCGTGGCTGACCATCACCAGGGTGTGCTGCAAGGTTTCGTGCTCAAGGGCAATCTCCTTGAGCATTCTCACGTTACGCGGCGCATCGACCACATAGGGGTGAAAGTCACAGAGCACATAGATCCCCTGCTGCTGGCTGGCCTTGATGTGCGCCAGAATATCGGTCGGTTCGGCATTGAATTTCTGCACCCCGACTTCCCTGTCCAGCCGCTTGAGCCCCTGGGTAACACTCCAGCCATACAGGGGCCGCATCAGCACACCGGCCACTCTTTTGAGCAGCTCCAGTACTCTGGGCTCCTCATACGTTTCAATTATCACCAAGGGCGTACCGCCCCTGAGCACCCCGGTTAAGTCTTTGACATCCTGCATTCTGGCTTCCCGCACGATAATAGCGGACTTAAGAATAACAAAGTTTCAACATCCGCCACAGCAGCGCAAGCAGTGATCCAGCGCACAATTTATCAAGCCTTCCGCCCAAGCCGATTGCCAAAGGGTAAACTAGCAAAAAAATCCGCTGCCACAGGCAGCTACAATAACCAAAGGTACCCACACTATGTTAGGCACTCCCCTTAGCCAAGGCGCCGTGCGCGCCATGCTGCTCGGCTGCGGCGAACTGGGCAAAGAAGTTGCGATTGAACTGCAGCGCCTGGGCGTCGAAGTCATCGGCGTCGACCGCTACCCCAATGCCCCTGCCATGCAGGTCAGCCATCGTTTTCATGTGGTGAACATGCTCGATCCCGAGGCGCTGCGCGCCGTCATCGAGCTGGAAAAACCCCATCTGGTCATTCCGGAAATCGAAGCCATAGCCACAGCAACGCTGGCAAAGATGGAGGCCGAAGGCCTGAAGGTAGTACCCACTGCCAGAGCCACCCAGTTGACCATGGACAGAGAAGGCATTCGCCGTCTGGCAGCAGAGACGCTGGGGATCCCCACCTCGCCCTACGTCTTTTGTGACACTGAGGCAGAATTCAATCAGGCGGTGGCCCAAATAGGTTTGCCCTGCGTGGTCAAGCCTGTGATGAGCTCATCGGGCAAGGGCCAGAGCGTGATCCGCGAGCAAGCCCAGATAGCTGCGGCCTGGGAGTATGCCCAGCAAGGTGGCCGCGCCGGTCAAGGCCGGGTGATAGTCGAAGGTTTTGTGCCTTTCGACTACGAAATCACCCTGCTCACCATAAGTGCAGTCAACGGCATTCATTTCTGTGCGCCTATAGGCCACAGACAGGAAGACGGTGACTACCGCGAATCCTGGCAGCCACAGGCCATGAGCCAAGCGGCCCTGGAAAAGGCACAACAGATAGGCGCCAAAGTGGTTGAGGCGCTCGGCGGCCACGGTTTGTTTGGGGTAGAACTCTTTATCAAGGGTGATGAAGTCTACTTCTCTGAAGTCTCGCCCCGCCCACACGACACCGGCATGGTGACCCTGATAAGCCAGGATCTGTCCGAGTTTGCCCTGCACGTGCGTGCCATTCTCGGATTGCCGATCGCCAATATCCGCCAGCACGGCCCCAGCGCTTCGGCTGTGGTGCTCAAAGAAGGCGACTCAGACAACCTGCGTTACACAGGCCTTGCAGCAGCGCTGAGCGAAGCCGACACCCAGCTGCGACTGTTCGGCAAGCCGGAGATCCATGGTCGCCGCCGTCTGGGTGTTGCCCTGGCAAGGGATCTGGATATTCAAAGCGCCATAGACAAGGCGCTACGCAGCGCCGCCAAAGTAGAAGTGATTTTTTAAAAGAGACCGCCATGAGCCAGCATTTTCAGGGTAAGTATGAAGTGGAACTCAAGTTCCGTCTGAATGAGTCTTGCAGCAAACAACAACTGCTTGAGCGCATCAATGCCATGGAGCATGAGTGCATGTTTGCCGATAATCAGGAGGACGACTGCTACTTCGATACCCCGGATGGTCAACTGGCCGCGGCGGACAAGTCACTGTGCATCCGGGAGATGCAGCCATCCAACAATCTGCTGTGGATCCTCAAGGGCCCGGGAGCAGATTGCTGTGAAGCGGTCAATATCTCGGATGCTGCCAGGGCCCGCAGCATGCTCAGCGCCATGGGCTATGTGCCGGTGCAGCGGCTGCAAAAACGCCGCAGCATCTACTTTATCGGCAAGTGGCATATGACGCTGGACAGCCTGGCGGGGCTCGGCGATTTTGCCGAGCTGGCGATCATGACCGACGATAGCGATAAGCTGGAGCAGCTTCGCAGCGAGCTTTGGCAACTGGCGGCCCGGTTCGGGCTGACCCAAGCCATGTTGGAGTCCCGCTCCTATCGGCAACTGTGCAACAGTTAAACTCGGTTAATAGCGTCTAAACCTGGTTAACAGAGTCTCCGCCAATAAAGGCGCGCAGATTGTCCACGGCAATATCCAACAGCTTCTGCCTGGCCTCTAGCGTCGCCCAGGCATTGTGCGGACTTATGCTGACTCCTTTGGCATTGAGCAAGGGGTTATCCGGCTTGGGAGGCTCACTGGAGAGCACGTCCACTCCGGCCCGCAACTTGCCCTGATTGAGTGCTGTGGCAAGCGCAGTTTCATCCACCAGCCCGCCACGGGCGGTATTGATCAAAATCACCCCGGGCTTTAACAGCTGCAGCGAGTCTTGATTGATCATCTTCTCGGTCGCCGCTGTCAGCGGGCAGTGCAGCGAGATCACATCGGCTTCACGATACAGCTGCTCCAGTGGCGCCCAGCTGATGCCTTCGGCCAGGTCATGGCGCTCAGTTCGGGTATGCAGCAGCACCCGCATCCCCAGCGCCCTGGCAATATTCGCCACTCGCGAGCCTATATCACCATAACCGACTATTCCCATCACCTTGCCCGAGAGTGACATCAGCGGTGACAGAGTAAAACAGAAGTCGGCGCACTGGCTCCAGGCCCCCGCCACCACCGCCTGGTGGTGCTGCGCCACTTGTTGGGTGTGATACAAGAGATGGGCAAAGACCATCTGCGCCACCGCATCCGGACCATAGCCTGGCACATTGGTGACTGTGATGCCAAGGTCGCCGGCGGCCTGTAAATCAACCACATTGGTACCCGTGGCAAGAATGCCTACGTACTTGAGCCCGGGCAGCGCCGCCAGTTGCTGCGCCCCGAGCACAGTCTTGTTGGTGAGCAAAACATCGGCGCCTTCGGCGCGCTGCAGCACAAGCTCCGCCGGGGTTCTGTCATAGACGCTAAACTCCCCAAGCGCCTTGAGTGGCGACCAATCGAGATCGCCAGGATTGAGACAAAAGCCATCCAGAACCACTATTTTTAAGCTCATACTCACCTCTTTGTTACCCCACTCAGAAACGGTATCTTAACCCCAGATTGGCCTGCCCCTGCCACAGGGTATCGCCCCTGATATGCCATAAGCACTGATTGGCATCGCAAAACAGGCTGCTGTCGCTGTTTATCAGGGTCGCATAGCCGCGCACATCGGCAAACAGGGATAGCTGCTCCAGCAGTTGATAATCCAGCCCCAGCCCAAGCCCCATGGAAAAACGGGTTTCGTTGCTGCCAAGCTCGGGACGCAATTGCGTCAAACCGGCACTGGCGGTGACATAGGGCCGCAGCTTGTCTTTGGGAAAATAGAGCGTGCCCCCCAGATGCAGATAATCGACGCTGAGGTCCATCAGCTTGTCAGAGCCCGGGAAACCGCTGCCACTGAGCTCTGTACCCTGATGGGAGTAAAGCAGATACATGTCACCCGGCTCTGACGTCGTCAGCCCCAACATAAAGCCAAAATGACCGGCCTCGGTAATATCCGCACTATTGTTGTTATTAACCGTGCTTTCGCTGGACCTATAGTCCAGATCATTGCCGCCAAAGCTGTAGCCGCCGAACGGCGCAACAAACACTTCGGCCTGAGCCTGACCGCTCAGGGCCAATAACAAGGGAATTGAATAAGCAAGTTTCATGGCGCTCTCCTTGGGTGAACCCTCTTTAACAGCATGAGCCAACACCCAAGGGCGAGGCTCAGCGCATTCCTCTACTGCTCTTGACCCTGTCGTAAGCCGCCTGAATATCCTGAGCCTTACGCTTGGCCAACTCCATCATCTCTTCCGGTAAGCCCTTGGCTACCAACTTATCCGGATGGTGTTCATTCATCAATTTGCGATAAGCGCGTTTGATGTCCTGATCGCTGGCGGATTCTGACAGCCCCAAGACTTCATAGGCATCGGCAACCGATGGTCTGTGATCGCCGGGAGCTTGTTGAAAACGCAGCTCCGCCTGCCAACGTTTAAGCAGTTCATCGAGCTGAAAGCTGCTGAATCCCAGCTCTCTGGCAATCACCTGCAGTATTGCATATTCCTTGTCCTGCAGTTCACCGTCAGATAGGGCAGTCTGGATTTGAATTTCCAGAAACATCTGCTGTACTTCCCGGCGACCAAAGGTGATGCGCCGAAAGCGGCGCAGGCTGGCTTCCAGTTCAAAGTCCGGCTCCTTGCCCTCTCGAAACGCCTGCTGGGCGTCTTTTCGTGCCGTGCCGCTGAGGCGCAGCATATCCATCAGACTGGTAGCCATGCGGATATCATTTTCGGTCACCCGCCCCGAGGCCTTGGCGATATGCCCCATAACGGCAAAAGTGGTGTTGAAAAACTGTGCCTGCCGACTGCCCCCCGGAAGCCCCTGAGAGGCCGCCATCCGCTTGTCATATAGATGCCCAAGCCAGATCCCCAGCAAGGCGCCGAAGAAACGCCCGAACATAAAGCCAATGACACCGCCGAAAAATTTACCCCAAATACGCATCTGTTATCCCATAGTGCGCCCGTGCTTGGCCGGGCCAATACTCAATCTTGAACTGTCTTGTCTTGCGTCCGCTTGCGGGCTCGTGGTTAAACAGCCCCTTTAGCCTGCCTAAGCTCCAGCTGTTGCAACCTGTCCAGTGTGCCGACATCACACCAGTAACCCGTGAAATGACTGCCACTGATAAGCCCCTGCGCCATCTTTTGCCGCAGCAGCGGCGCCAAGGCAAAATGTGTCTCTGCTACCCCATCGAATAGCTCGGGGCGATATATTCCCACCCCGGAGAAAGTGTACCTGGGCGCGCCCCTGTCACTGACCCGCGAATAGCCGAATGTTTGCGGCAGCAAGGCGAAGTCTCCCTCGGGATGCTGCGCCGGGTTATCCACCAGAAACAGGTGCGCCAGCGTATCTGCAGCCAAATTGGGCAGCTCAGGCATGGCATCGATAAACACATCGCCGTTAATCACTAAAAAAGGCGCGTTGCCAAGTAGCGGCAGAGCCTTTTTGATCCCGCCGCCGGTTTCCAGCGCCTCAATCTCACGGCTGTAATGAATCGTCACGCCAAAACGGCTGCCGTCTCCCAGGCGTTCAATCAGTTTGTCTGCCTGCCAGGCGCAGTTGATCACCAACTCAGTCACGCCCATGGCGGCCAAACGTTCAATGTGATACTCAATCAAGGGCTTACCGGCCACTGTCACCAGAGGTTTAGGCAGCTTGTCGGTCAAGGGGCGCAGACGCTCCCCTCTGCCGGCTGCCAGAATCATCGCCTTCATTTGTGCTCCTGTGCCTCTGCTTGTGGTCGGGACTGTGATTGTGACTCTTGTTGAGTCAGCGGCAATAACCTCTGCCTGACCCAGGAGGAAAGCGCCTGCAACTGAGGATAACGCTCGCAGATATCGGCCACATAGCCGAGTGTAAGCGGTATATCCTTGAGATAACCTGACTTGCCATCTCTGTGGTGCAAACGGGCAAAGATACCCGCCGCCTTCAGGTGTCGCTGCACTCCCATGAGATCGAACCAGCGACTGAAGGTGGCAAAATCAACATCTTTGCCAACCAACCCCAGCTCGCGACACTGTTCAAAGAAGGCTTTGAGCAGCGGCTCGACTATCGCATCCGGCCAACGTATATAGCAATCTCTCAGCAGCGAGACTGCATCATAGGTCACAGGCCCCAACACGGCATCCTGAAAATCTATTACCCAAAGCTTACCGTTTTTAAGCATCAGATTACGGCTGTGAAAGTCCCTGTGCATGCCGACCTGGGGTTGCACAAGCGCGCTGGCCGTCAAAATAGCAAAGCTTTCAGCCAACATAGTATGCTCAGCATCTGTCAGGGAGACTTGCCAGTGTTTATCCAGCAGCCACTCGCTGAAAATCGCCAGCTCGCGTTCGACAAAGGCCGCATCATAGTCCGGCAAGGGACCAAGCTCACTTTCCCGCACCGCCGCAATATCCGGCAAAATCGCCAGCGCCTTGAGATACCAGTCACTCACATTGGTTTCGTTCAACTCGGGCAACAACAAGTTATCGCCAAGGTCCTGCTGCAGAATAAAGCCCTCTTCCTCATTGAACTCAAGCACCTTGGGCACTCGAATGCCCGCTTGGTGATACGCCCGCGCCAAAGCAATAAAGGGCTTGTTATCCAATAAGTTGGGAGGAGAGTCCGTGACTATGTAATCACAACCATCGACATTGAGACGAAAATAACGCCGAAAGCTGGCATCACCGGAAATCAGCTTGGCTTGCAAGGGCTTACCGAAAAGTTGCTGCAACCAGCACGACATGGAAAGAAATCTGGGATCAGACAAGGTCATCTCATGGCTCTTGACGAAAAATTGCTTTATTATACCGAGGTAAAAAACAGGAAACAGCCAATAAATACAGAGTTTTTTATGGCTGCGTTGCCCGAGGCAGGATGCAACTTTTCCCTCCGAAACTTGTCCAGACAAAGAAATCTAAATAATTGACCTAAGATGCAGATCCGATATTTTCTGGCATTGAGCCTTTTACCTCCCCTGACGCTGGCTGAAACCCTTCCTCAGGAGGGCGGCAACAACGCTCAATGTGTTATCTTGCCTCCGGTTCCCTATCATCAGGATGGGGAAAGCAGCGGCCCTTTGGCCGATCAAAAAATACAGATCCATTCTGACGCCTCCTCGGCGCAATTGGGACGCGAGGCGACCTTCGAAGGCAATGTGACCTTTTCTCAGGCCGGGCGCAAAATTTCCGCCGAAAGAGCCACGGTCAACCAGCAGGAGCAGCAGCTAACCGCTCAGGGCAACCTGGTGTTTCAAGACCCTCTGTTTACCGTGACCGCCGACTCGCTGATGGCGCAGATGCGTTCCAACAACGCCACCCTGGAAGGCGCTCAGTACTGGCTCCACGGCCAGCAAGTTCACGGTGACGCCCAGAAACTGGAAATTACCCAGAACAACAACCTGGTATTGAACAACACCAACTTCACCACTTGCCCACCGGATAATGTCTCCTGGCTACTGGAAGCCGAGAAGATCAAAATCGACAGCAAGGAAGAGTGGGGAGAGATCTGGGATGCCAAACTCAGAATAGGTGGCGTGCCGGTATTCTATATTCCCTATATGACAGTGCCGGTTTCGGAGAAACGCAAGACAGGTTTCCTGTTTCCCAGCTTCAGTTCCAGCACCACCAACGGGATCGAAATCGCCACCCCGTTTTATTGGAACATAGCGCCTGAGTACGATCTGACTTTTACCCCGCACTATATGTCGTCGCGGGGCTTGTTTACCAAGACAGAATTCCGCTATCTGCTGGGCGATCCCGGCGACCGGCAAACGCCTACCGGCCAGTTCAACCTCGAATATCTGGGCAGCGATAACATGCTCGATGGCAGCCCCAACCGCTATATGTATCACTGGGAGCACAGCGATGCCCTGGATGAAAACTGGCGGGTGCTGGCCAACTATACCGATGTCTCGGACAACAACTACTTCAACGATCTCAAGTCCGATGTCAATCGCGCCACGGACAACCAGTTATCCCGGGTTGGCGAAATCGCCTATTTCACCGACAACTGGGACTTCAGTGCCAGAGTGCAGGACATCAAGGTACTGGGCAAGGAAGAGCGTCCTTATCAGGTGATGCCGCAGCTGAACTTCAACTACCGTACCCCCGGGGTGTGGGAAGGCCTGGATTTCAGCTTTGCCTCCGAGATAACCAACTTCCGTCATAAAGAAGATATATACACCACCGCCAGCAGGGTACATATGGAGCCCAGCATTCGTCTGCCAATCCATGGCCCGGCGGGGTCGCTGACCAGTGAAGTCAAGCTGATGCAGACCAACTACTGGCAGCACAATATTCAGCAGCCAGAGTTGGATGACAGTGTCAGCCGTACCTTACCTCAGGTGAGGGTTCACGGTCAGATAAACTTCGAGCGTTATACCGAATACTTCAACCAGAACTACCGCCAGACGCTGGAACCCCAGTTCCAATACCTGTATGTCGGCTATGAAGATCAATCCAATATCGGTCTCTACGACACGGGTGAACTGCAGCAGGACTATTTTGGCCTGTTCCGCGACCGCCGCTTCTCGGGTCTGGACCGTATCGCCGATGCCAACCAGTTGACCCTGGGTTTGACCACCCGACTGTTTGATGAGCGTAACCTGGAACAGCTGAAATTCAGCCTGGGCCAGATCATCTACTTCGACGACAGTAAAGTCAGCCTCTATGAGAATGAACTCACTGAGCAGCCGTCCACTTCGGTACTGGCCGCCGAGCTGGATGCCAGAATCTACAAAGACTGGTTTGTCAGCGGTGCTATTCAATACGACACCCGTTACAGCTCCAACAAGAAGAGTGAAGCAACCCTAGACTACCGCCCCGGCCCCAACAAGCTGCTACAGTTCAGCTATCGTTACGTGCCGGATCTGCTCAACAGCAACACCAATGACAGAGTGGATATCTCCCAGGCCGGTGTCCGTACCACCTGGCCAATTACCGACAGCCTCTATTTTGTCGGCAACTGGTATTACGATCTCAAAGAGGAACGTTCGGTGGAAACCTATACCGGCTTCCAGTACGAGTCATGCTGCTGGGCAGTGCGTCTGAGCTATCACTACCGCATCAAGACCAACTACGAGGACGACCTCAAGAATGCAGTGCTCAACGAGCGTGAGATGTTCGAAACCGGCGTCTACCTCAACTTTGTGATCAAGGGCCTCGGCGGCTCAGGTCCATTGGGGGTCAGTGACATGCTAGATGAAGGTCTGTTCAACTACCGCAAACCACTTTATCTGAGGAATTAATCAAGATTTGTGGTAGATTGCTGAACCTCGGACGGGACAGAGAGTCCAATCTGGACAACCCAGGCCGCTGCCATCGGCGGCCAACGAAACGAAAATGTGGCAAGGATTTTGTGGATGAAACCCTGTAAGAAACTGATTTTTGGATTTTTTGCTCTAGTCATGAGCCAGGCTGCCCTAGCAGCACCACAGCTGCTGGATCGCGTTGCTGTGCAGATCAACGACGGCATAGTGCTGGAAAGCGAAGTCCAGAACATGGTCGACACTGTTAAGGCCAACGCCAAGGCCGCCGGCCAGAGTCTGCCTTCGGATCAGGCGCTGCGCACTCAGGTTATTGAGCGTTTGATCCTGACCCGTCTGCAACTGCAGATGGCAGACCGTATCGGCCTGCATATCGGGGATCTGCAGCTGGACCAAACCATAGAAAACATTGCCAAGCAACAGAACATGACTGTCGCCCAGATGCGCGCCGAAATTGAAGCCGATGGCAGCAGCTTCAGCCAATACCGCGAGCAACTGCGTGAAGAAGTAACCATAGGCGAGATCCAGCGTATTCAAGTACAGCGCCGAATTCAGGTTTCACCCCAGGAAATCAATAACCTGGTGAAACTGATCAAGGAACAGGGCCTGAAAGACGTGGAATACCAGGTTGGCCACATTCTGATTGAAGTGCCTTCCAACCCCACTTCAGAGCAACTGGAAGGAGCCAGCAAGCGTGCCAATGCCGTACTGGAGCGCCTGAAATCCGGTGCCGACTTCCGTGAAACCGCCATTGCTTCTTCCGCCGGCCCCAAGGCACTGGAAGGCGGTATCTGGGATTACATGAACATCAATGAGATGCCTACCCTGTTTGCCGAAGTCATCACAGATGCCAAAAAAGGCGACATCATAGGCCCTATCAAGAGTGGTGCCGGTTTCCATATCATCAAGATCATGGACGCCCGCGGCCTGCAGACCAAAGAAGTCGAAGAAGTCAGAGCCCGCCATATCCTGCTCAAGCCGTCACCGATTCTGTCTGAAGACAGAGCCAAGGCGATGCTGCAACAGTTCCTCAAACAGATCCGCAGCGGTGAAGCCAAGTTTGAAGATCTGGCGCGTCAGTACTCGGAAGATCCCGGTAGCGCCACCAAAGGCGGGGAGCTGGGTTGGGCCGATCCAGGCATCTATGTGCCCGAGTTCGCCCAGACACTCAACAGCCTGAAGCAGGGTGAAATCAGTGAGCCGTTCCGTTCAACTCACGGCTGGCACATCACTCAGCTGGAAGAGAGACGCAAAACAGATGCCACAGATCAGTTCAACACCAACCGTGCGCATCAGTTGATCTTCCGCCGCAAATTCAACGAAGAGTTACAAAACTGGCTGGACGAAATGCGGGCCGACGCATACATTGAACTCTTCGACCCAGAAACTGACAGAGGTTAAGTCGCTTGGACATTAAACGTATTGCCATTACCCCCGGAGAGCCTGCCGGCATAGGCCCGGATCTGGTAGTACAGCTGGCGCAGCGCGACTGGCCGGCCGAGCTGGTCGTGTGCGCGGATCCTGCCTTGTTGCAGGCGCGCGCCAAGATGCTGGGGCTCAGTCTCCAGCTCAAGCCTTATCAGCCAAGCCAAGCGGCCAAGCCACAGCAAGCCGGTAGTTTGACCATAGTGCCCTTCCCCATGGCTTGTGAGCCTCGCTGCGGCGTGCTCAATGAGCAAAACAGCGCCTATGTGGTCGACACTCTGCGTTATGCGGGTGAGAAGAATATGAACGGCGAGTTTGATGCCGTGGTGACAGGTCCGGTACACAAGGGCATTATCAATCAGGCCGGGATCCCCTTCTCCGGCCATACCGAATTCTTTGCCCATCAGGCCGGTTGTCAGGATGTGGTGATGATGCTCGCCTGCCCCGGTCTGCAGGTAGCCCTGGTGACCACTCACATTCCACTGGCTTACGTCTCCAAGGCGATCACCCGTGAACGCCTGCATCAGATCATCAGAATACTGCACCAGGATCTGGTGAATAAGTTTGCCCTGGACAACCCCAAGATTTATGTCTGTGGCCTCAACCCCCATGCCGGTGAAGATGGCCATCTGGGACGGGAAGAGCTGGATGTGATCATCCCGGCGCTGAACGAGCTCAGAGAGCAGGAGCAGATGCGTATCATAGGCCCTCTGCCTGCCGATACCCTGTTCCAACCCAAGTATCTGCAAGACGCCGATGTGGTGCTGGCCATGTACCACGACCAGGGCCTGCCTGTGCTCAAGTCACAGGGCTTTGGCAAGTCGGTAAACATCACTCTGGGCCTGCCCTACATCCGCACTTCGGTGGATCACGGCACGGCGCTGGAACTCGCAGGCACAGGCAAGGCCGATATCGGCAGCTTCGTCTGTGCACTCAACAAGGCCATAGAACTGGCCGGCAAAAACTGATCCAACTGAGTATCAATGAGCAATAAAGTACACTTAGGCCATACCGCCAGAAAACGTTTCGGACAAAACTTCCTGACCGATGACAATGTGATCAACCGTATTGTGGCGGCCATCGCCCCGGATAATGAGCATGTCATGGTCGAAATCGGCCCGGGTCTGGCGGCCCTGACCGAACCTGTGGCCAGTGCCATAGACAAGCTGACCGTGGTCGAGCTGGACAGAGATCTGGTAGAACGCCTGAAGCAGCATCCTGTGCTGAAAGACAAGCTGGAAATTCATCAGGGCGATGCCCTGCAGTTTGACTTCAACAAACTCATGGTCGAGGGCAAGAAGCTCAAGGTCTTTGGTAACCTGCCATACAATATCTCCACACCACTGATGTTCCATCTGTTCGAATATGCCGAGCAGATCACCAACATGCACTTTATGTTGCAAAAAGAGGTGGTGTTGCGGCTTTCAGCCAGCCCGGGCAGCAAGGCCTATGGCCGCCTCACTGTCATGGCCCAATACTATTGCCAGGTAGTACCGGTACTGGAAGTGCCTCCGGGCAGCTTCACGCCGCCACCTAAGGTCGATTCCGCCGTGGTGCGTCTGGTACCCTATGAAACCAAACCCTGGCCGGCCAAAGACGTTGCCATGCTCGGCAAGGTAACCAGCACCGCCTTCAACATGCGCCGCAAGACCCTGAGAAATAACCTCAAGGGGCTGCTTGGTGATGCCGATTATGAGACCCTGGGAATCGATCCCGGCCTCAGACCCGAGCAGATTAGTGTCGAGCAGTATGTTGCCATCGCCAACTTGCTGAGCGACCGCCAGGCGTAACATCCGGACGCCGGGCGGCGTCCTTCCTTTCCATCAGAGATTTTGGCCAGGAACTTAAGATGAATCCCCAGAAAAGCCGTATCAGAGTCGAGGTACAGACCCAGTACATAGAACACCAGTCTGCGCCGGATGAAGACAAGTATCTTTTCAGTTACACCATCACCATTATCAATCTGGGTGATGAGGCGGCGACCCTCAAGAGTCGCCACTGGGTGATCACAGATGGCAATGGCCAACAGAGCGAGGTTCAGGGCGCCGGTGTCGTCGGTGAAACCCCGAGGATCAAGCCCAATACTGCCTACCAATACAGCAGCGGTACAGTGCTGGAAACGCCGCTGGGCTTTATGGAAGGCCGTTACCTGATGGAAACCGATGCGGGCGAGAGTTTCTACGCCCAGATCCCTCCTTTCCGCCTGGCCGTACCCGGCCAGGTACACTGATGGGCAGATAACAGTGGCTCACTATTTTGTCGGCGATATTCAGGGCTGTTTCAACGAGTTGCAACGCCTGCTGGAGAAAGTCGATTTTAATCCCTCCAAGGACGAGCTTTGGGCGGTCGGCGATCTGGTCGCCCGTGGTCCGGATTCTCTCTCGACCTTGAGATTCTTCCGCGATCTCGGCGATTCGGCCAAGTCGGTACTGGGTAACCATGATCTGCATCTGCTGGCGGTCAAGGCCGGGCTCAAACGGGCCAAACCCAGCGACAAGCTGCAACCACTGTTGGAAGCCGCTGATATCGACAGCCTCATAGACTGGGTTAGAACCCAGCCCCTGATGCGCGAACTGCCCGAGCACAAACTCATTATGACCCATGCGGGCGTGCCTCCCCAGTGGGACATCCAAACCTTACGCCAGGAAGCAGGCGCCGTCAGCCTGGCACTGCAAAGAACCGACTATTTAGACAGTCTCATCGCCAGGATGTACACAGAAGAGCCGGAAGATTGGTCCGGTGAGCTCAGCGGCCTGCCCAGACTCAGGTACTGTATCAACGCCCTGACCCGGATGCGTTACCTCTATCTCGACGGCACGCTGGATTTCAGCTGCAAGGTGCCGCCGGCCAAATGTGAAGATCCCAATCTCAAACCCTGGTTTTTATTCCCATCCAGCACCGCTGACTACACCCGGGTCTTCGGCCATTGGGCCGCGCTGATGGGCAAGGTCGAAGGCGAAAGACTGCAGGCGCTGGACACCGGCTGTTGCTGGGGAGAATACCTGACACTCTGGCACCTGGAATCAGATCAAAAAATTACCCAACCCAGGTTAAAAAAAGGTTAAACTTAGCAGACGTCGGCCGATAACCATCTGGTAACGTGCCCATGAAAACTAAAAGATTTTTCCCAAGAGAAAAACCATAACCTTTTCCGGAGTAGCCTATGAAGTTGAATGTAGCGACCCGAGTCATAGCAGGGTTTGCCGTAGTCACCCTGCTATTGCTCCTGCTTGGTGCTGTTTCCTGGTTCACCAACAATGAGCTGAAAAACACCACCGAAGTTCTACAGCAACTGAGTATCCCGGCACTCAAATCAACCGGCGAGCTGGGCGAAACCCTCAGCGAACAGCAAAGGTTGGTTCTGGTGGGTTACCATGTCACCAAGGCCAATAAACTCCCGCCTATCCAACAGCAGTTTGCCAGTCAAAAGCAAAACTTCAAGGCGCAATTTGCCAGTCTGTCAAAGCTGGTACAGCACGAGCCCGGGCTCAAAGAGATCCTGCCCCAGGTAGAGCGTAATTATCAGGCCTTTATCAACACCAGCGAACGCATGATGGCCGACCACCTCAGCGCCCTGGAGCAACAGGAAAACCTCAATAAACAGCGGGATCAGTTGGAAACAACCGCCGATGATGCTGCCAGTCTGCTGCTGGATCTGATGGATCTGGAACAGAGCCAGGACACGACTGAGCGGGAGATTGCCGCTTCCGCCGCCGCTCTGGACAGCAATGTCACCAATGTGATCAGTACTGTTTACGATCTGGTCGCCACCGAAGAGCGCAGCAAGTACGAAATCATAGTCAAAGAACTTAGCTATATCATCAATGAAGCCGAGGCCAAGCTGGAGTACATCAGTCGCCATGGCGCCGGTGTCATCGATGCCGATGTGCTCAGCGAAATGAACAGCGAGCTTGGCAAACTCAGCCAACATCTTAAGGGCAAAAACTCGATTCAGGCCCAGAAAGCGACCCAACTTGAGCTCAAAGCCAGTACTCAAGTAGCGCTGAATCAAGTGGAAACCGACAAGAAGAACGTCAATCAGGCAATGGGGGCTCTTTCCGGTGCCATTGAAACCCTGACCAACGAGATTAACGCCAAAACCCTGGCCAGTATCGACTCGGCCAGTATGCAGACCCTATTGGTGGTGCTTGTGGCAATAGTGGTTGCCATAGCCGTGAGTATTGCCGTGGTGAAACCACTGACCGCCTCACTCAACCGTATCAATCAGGCATTGAATATCCTCGCTTCCGGTGACTTGACCCATAAGCTGGATGACTCTGGTCAGGATGAATTTGCCGAGCTTTCCCGCAACTGCAACCGCCTTATCGACAGTCTCAGAGGTCTTATTCGCGGCATTTTGGATAGATCCAACCAATTGGCAGCCGCCGCCGAACAAACCTCGGCGGTTACCTCACAAACCACTATCGGGATCCAGGAGCAAAAGAGCCAGGTGGATCAAGTGGCCACGGCTACCACAGAGCTGAGCTCCAGTGCCCAGCAGGTATCCCACAGCGCCGACCACGCGCTGAACCAGATTAAACAGGCCGATGAAGAAGCCCAGCATATGCGGATGATTGCCGAAGAAAACCGCCGCACCATAGAAGCGCTGGCCGAAGAAGTCGCCAAGGCGGGGCAAGTGATCAACAAGGTGCATTCCGACAGTGATGCCATAGGCTCGATTCTGGATGTTATTCGCGGCATTGCCGAGCAGACCAATCTACTGGCACTCAACGCCGCCATCGAGGCCGCCAGGGCCGGCGAACAGGGACGCGGCTTTGCCGTTGTGGCCGATGAGGTACGCAACCTCGCATCCCGCACCCAGGAGTCGACTCAGGAGATCCAGCAGATGATCCAGGTGCTGCAAACAGGCACCCAAGAGGCGGTCGCTGTCATGGAACAAGGCCGCGCCCAGGCCAACTCCTGCGTCGCCAAGACAGAGCAAGCCAATCAAGCTCTGGAAGCCATCAGCGAATCTGTACATCAGGCTTTCGATGCCGGAACCCAAATCGCCAACGCAGCTCAGGAACAGAACCTGGTCAGCCAGCAGGTTTCAGAGAAACTGGAACATATTGCGCTGATATCGGAAGAAACCGCCTCAGGCGCCGATCAGACCGCCCAATCCAGCCACCAGGTGGCGCAACTCGCCGAAGAGTTGCAGGCTTCGGTTGGCGAGTTCAAAGTCTAATCTTAAAACTATCGGCCGTCTCCCCCAGGAGGTTTTGTCGCGGGGACGACGGCCTAGCTCAAAATAGCCAAATAACATTGATTGGGCTTCCGATGACGGATGTTTCATTGCCTGCAGCGGGGATAATGCCGTGAAGAACAGGATGAACGCTGCAAGCAAGGGGCAGGCTAAAATACAGAATGAAGTGACAGGAGCCAGCATTTAATGGTCCCGCTGAACTGATTTATTCTGTGAACGCTATTCACATACCATAGTTGCCTGTTGCTTACATTTTGAGAGTGACTCTGCTTCTGAACTACCACCCATACAAAAATCCAACCTTAACAACTTTTCTTCATTTACTGGCGTTTTGTCCTCTGCTAGCTTCCAATGCCAGTCTTTAATTACGTCAGTTGCTGGCTTTGAAATGGTCTTTTTAGGCACAGAGCTTATGAGAGTGATGCTCTCGGTTGAACCGTTTTCATCGACTGTGACCTTAAATACTCCGCAACCAGCTACACCTTTCATTGCTAACTCAACGGGATAGCGAGGCATGAATTCCTTGTCTCGAAGCCAAGTACTTTCCGTTTTTGTTGGTTCCAAATAGGTTAATTCTACAGAGGCATAGTTACTGGCAGCGATTGTTCCAGTAGACAAAAAACAGATGGTGAAAAGTAAATTTTTGTAGCTCATAAAACCTTCATTAGTGAGTTCACATAAAGGCAAAAACAGCGGTGCGCTCAACCCTCAGGGCAATGCTACCTTTGCTTGTTATGTTTATTTGGTTGCAGACCATGTAACGTTACTTTCTTTAATACCAAGACCCTGTTTGAATTTGACAGGAAACTCTAGGCTAGGTTTGCCAACCCAGCCACGCTCTAAATAGAGATTGTATCCGTCACCATTCTGTTCGTATCGAACGGCTGAAAGCCATATTCCATCCCAATCGCCTAAGAACTCTAAATCTCTAAGGCTTTTGGGGTATACACCATTTCTAAGTTTATGAAGCTCAATTATTGACACCGCGGAAACGAAGTTTTGTGTTCCAAACTTTTCATCAGCCCCCGGTACTTCAAAGTTACACCCGCTCAGGAAACCAACAAGTACAATAATCGCGATTAATTTCTGCATTAATTAGAGTTCCTTCGTTGGATTTTAAACATAACGTCCACAACAGGGGCCAAACAGAGTGGAGCCAATTTGCGGTAGAATGAGTGAAGCGAACCGCAAATTGGCGGAGCATAGTTTGGTCCCTTGCTTGTGATTGTTAATCGGAATCTAGCTGGCCACCTGCCTTTTCGGCTTCTGCTATCAAATCTTCCCACGGCCATTTAACAGTGGAAAATCGCCTGTAAAGCAATAATTGCCTGTCTACCACGCTTATTTCTTCGGTCGCAGTATTGTAGGTAACGACCAAGCCGCGCCCATCTTCATCAACCTGCAACTCTGGCAGTTTCTCTAAAATTGTTTTCAAGTTTCCATATTGAATTCTATCTTGTTTCGCGTGAGCCTTTTCATAAATTGATTTTGCAGGCAATCCATTTATTAACTCGCTATCTGTAGAAGCAATGATTGCACTCATCGCATGAGCATAAATTCCAGTTGCATTTTTCCGAGAACGAATACCTTTTGAAACCAGCTTTGAAAATTGCTGGTATACAGGATTCAATTGTTCGGCGTATTCCATCGCAGCGGAATCAACAAAATTTACATCATCCAATTTTTGATTGAGAAATCGCTTTTCTTCAATGTTGGCTTGGTCTAATGTTAAAAGTGTTAGTTGTTGCAATACTCCTGCATTCCCATATGCCAACTCTACTAGTTTGTTTTTTACTGGATCAGCAACAGATAGATTGAGAGTTCCTGAACCTTTATTTATTATTTTTGTTAAATCAGAGTTCGACCAATCAACTGGAATTTCTTCTACCCTTCCAGAAAGGTCTGGGTTTAGATGCAACAAAAGATTTGTTTCCGACCACACGCCGACTATTATTAAAAATACGCCATAATCCCATAACGCTTTTAAATCGAAAGCAAACCCCTTTCTATTTTCGGTCGACATGTAATGAAAATCTTCTATGATCAACCTTCTATCTGAAGCTTTTATTATGTCCGCAATAAATCTCAAATCCTCGATGTCTTTACCAATAGACTTTTCGTTCTTTTGTCCAGTTCCATTAATCTCACCCTGTAGATCGACACCGATTTTTCCAAGAAGATTTACGCCGACTGCTCCTGATGCCTTGATAGATCCTTTGACAGATCCTGTACGCGATTCGCTTATAGTTAACTTGATATCGAGCTGGGAGAGCGCGTCAACATAAATATCAATGAAAGACTTATGCAAACGACATTGAACTACGATGGGATTTTCGACGACCCTCAGTCTTAGCCAGGATTTTCCACTTTTCGAAGGTCCACGAATTGCTACATGTCTCGTGCGCAACAATGCTTTTTGCAATCTCGAGTCAAGCTCACCTCTATCAACATATGACGCATCTCTTATTTCGGGCGATATTCCAAAAACTTGATCTGTACGCACCTAATCCTCCTATTTCGATTAGACATAATGATTCCCTGTGCAGGTGTCGGCCTCCGTGTTTTTTCGTGTATTAGTTAAACCAGAGCCACACTGCTTGTTGATCCAATAGGCAAACAATCACAGGAGGCCGACATGTCTAAAGCTAACAC